>CALDNY010000214.1 GCA_937914685.1 uncultured Kordiimonadaceae bacterium | reverse complement strand
TAACTAATTGATCTAGCTTGTTTTTATTTTGATATAGCCATAAAAAAAAGCAAGGATTAAACCTTGCTCTTTAATTATCGGTGTCGTCATTTTTTTGACTTATTTATTATGTCATATGACTTATATATTTTTTAGTATCTAAAGAGTTTCCTCACTCCCAAACTTGGGCTTCTCTTGGAAGTAAACTTACTGGAGACTATTAATTCTGTCACGTTAAAAATAGATACAATTGTAATATTTCTGTCACATGTGGCAATTATGCAACATATTGATTTAAGGCCGTTATTTAATATAAGATATGTTTAAGGAGAAGAAAAGATGCGTCATTTTCTATTTTATATGATTTTATTAGGATATTCTAATGTTACATCACTGGCTCAGGCTCAGGAAAAAATTATTCTTGTTACGCCGGCAGACTGTCAACTTTTAACCAACTATATACCGAGCGATGATGTTGAGTATAAAGCAGGCATTGACACGCGAGGTAACAAGGTTGCTCCTGCTGATTTAAATTCGGGTAATAGTTTGGGCTTAGGCCAAGATGGATATTCATTTTATATGACCCATGATGCCTTAAAAGGTAATGATTATGCCACCGACCCAAGATTTAGCTCATCGCAAGAGGGTAAAATCATCCTAGGCCAGGTCACCATCAAGGACGGAGATGTTCTTTGGAATGGCACTTCTTTAAAGGAAAACGAAAAAAAACGCATTTATATGTTGTGTAATGAAGATAATGATGAAAAAAGAAGGCCTGTTTACAAAAGGTAATTGCAGTTAATGTCACCTTTGCTATAAAGCTTCTATATCAATTTTTATTTCATAAATTTTTCAAGGTTTAACATGCGCCTCTCTAAATATTTTATTCCGACCATAAAAGAAAACCCCTCCGAGGCTCAAATTGTCTCTCATCGTTTAATGTTGCGCGCTGGCATGATCCGCCAATCTAGTGCCGGTATTTATATTTGGCTGCCGATGGGGCTTTTGGTGCTTAATAAAATTGCCCAGATTGTGCGCGAAGAACAAAATCGGGCAGGCGCCATAGAAGTATTGATGCCGACCATTCAACCAGCGGAACTTTGGCAACAAAGTGGCCGTTATGATGCTTACGGTAAAGAAATGCTACGCATAACAGATCGCCATGACCGTGAAATGCTTTATGGGCCTACGAATGAAGAAATGATCACTGATTTATTCAAAAATGCTGTCAAATCCTATAAAGACCTTCCGTTAAGCCTTTATCATATTCAGTGGAAGTTTCGTGACGAAGTGCGCCCACGCTTTGGTATTATGCGCGGACGTGAGTTTTTGATGAAGGATAATTATTCATTCGATCTGAATTTTGAAAGTGCCAAAGCGTCTTATAATGTGATGTATGTGGCTTATCTTCGCACTTTTGCCCGTCTTGGCCTTGTCGCTATTCCGGTTCGCGCCGATGCGGGGGCTATTGGTGGTGATTTAAGTCATGAATTTCAAATCCTTGCCGATACGGGTGAAAGTACGCTTTATTATGACAAGGCCATTGAAAGTTTCGACCTATCAAGCCTAATTGGTGATATTGATGAGCAGACGCTGGCCAAGCTTCAAAGTTTCTATGCCATGGAAGAAGAAAAACATGATGCGGATAATTGCCCCGTAGCGCCGGCTGACCTTAAAACCGCCAAAGGCATAGAAGTGGGCCATATTTTTTATTTTGGCACTAAATATTCAGAAGCTATGGGCGCGAAGGTAACGGGCCCTGACGGCAAGGAAGTGTTTGTTGAAATGGGATCATACGGAATTGGTGTTTCGCGTCTTGTTGGTGCTTTAATTGAGGCTAATCATGATGAAAATGGTATCATCTGGCCTGAGGCGGTGGCACCTTACAAGGTTGGTCTTATTAATTTACGATTTAAAGATGAAAGTTGCACGGCGGCTTGTGATGATCTTTATCAAGAAATGCAGAAATTAAACATTGATGTGCTTTATGATGACCGTGACGCTGGTGCGGGATCAAAATTTGCCGATATGGATTTGATCGGATTACCGTGGCAGGTGGTTGTTGGGCCAAAAGGATTAGAAAAAGGCGTTTATGAGCTTAAAAATCGCCGTAGTGGGGAACGAGTGGAGCTTTCGCGCGCAGAGCTGCTCGATAAATTAGGATAATATATGTTCAGAAGTTATGAGTGGAGAGTGGCGCTCAAATATTTGAAGATTAAAGGCCATGATGGTTTTGTAACTGTGATTGCGCTTTTTTCTTTGCTTGGGATATTTCTAGGGGTCGGCGCCCTTGTGGTCACCATGTCGGTTATGGGTGGTTTTCGCGAAGAAATTCTTAGCAAGGTCATTGGCTTTAATGGCCATATTCTTTATCAGCCTTTTGGTGGGAAAATGGGTGATTATGACCGTGCAGCCGCAGATATTAGCACCGTTAAAAATATTGTTAGGGTCAGACCCATATTAGAAGGTCAAGCCATGGCAATGATGGGTGATTATGGCACTTTTGCCATTGTCCGCGGCGTAAAACCAGAAGATTTAAAATCACAGAAATTAGTTTCGAACAATATAGTTGGCGGCAGCTTGGATAATTTTGGCTTAGGCGATAATGATATTGTCATTGGCAAGCGCCTTGCGGAAAAATATGAGCTAGAGATCGGTAGCAATGTCACATTAATGTCTCCTAAAGGGCGCATTACCCCCTTTGGTACAGTACCGCGTATTCAACAATTTAATGTGGTCGCCATTTTTGAAGTTGGTGAATATAATTATGATTCGGGATATTTCTTTGTACCGCTGGTGACGGCACAAACCTATTTTCAATATGGTGATCAAGTGGCGGCACTTGAAATAACCCTTACCCATGCTGACCTTGTTGGGGATACATACCCGGAGCTTTCGTCGCGCATTGCCCAAGTGGGTTTAGCAGGGCGGATCATCGATTGGCAACAGCTTAATAGAGCCTTTTTCAATGCGCTCAAGATTGAGAAAAATGCCATGTTTATAATTCTTTCTTTGATTGTTCTGGTGGCGGTATTCAATGTTATTTCGACCATGATCATGTTGGTTAAAAGTAAAACTCGCGATATTGCCGTGCTTAGAACCATGGGCGCATCGCGATCATCAATCACACGAATATTTTTTATTATAGGATCAAGTATCGGCGTAATAGGCACTGTTAGCGGTGTCATTGGTGGAATTTATCTTGCGGACCATTTGCAATGGGTTTTACATATTCTTGAGCAAATAACAGGAACTACAATGTGGGATGCGCAAACCCGCAGTATTGATGAAATTCCTTCGCGCATTGACAATATGGAAGTGATGACTATTGCTATTGTATCCTTAACACTGTCTTTGCTTGCAACCATATTTCCGGCGTTAAAAGCAGCCAACACGGATCCTGTGAAAGCGTTGAAGTATGAGTAATATTATTGAATTGAACGGTATTTATAAAAGCTTTATTCAAGGCAACCATACTCTTGAGATTTTAAAAGGCATTGATTTAAAAATTGCCAATGGTGAGGTTGTAGCCCTTGTGGGCGATTCGGGTGCGGGAAAATCAACATTGCTTCATATTATGGGACTGTTGGAACGAGCGGATCAAGGTGAGGTTTTGATGTCTGGTATTCCTACTAAAGATTTATCAGATATAAGAAGAACAAAAATTCGACGTCTTGAAATTGGCTTTGTTTATCAATTGCATAATTTATTGCCAGATTTTAACGCTCTTGAAAATGTTATAATGCCGCAACTGATCGCGGGGATATCCCATAAGCATGCAAAAGTGCGTGCCGAAGAACTATTGGGCAAAATGGGACTTGAGGAACGTATGAGCCATCGACCGTCTCAACTATCAGGAGGAGAGCAACAAAGGGTGGCAATTGCCCGCGCCCTTGCCAATCGTCCGCGGCTAATTCTTGCGGATGAACCGACTGGTAATTTAGATGAGAATACTGGAAATAGTGTCATGGAAATATTGTTAAATCTTTCCAAAGATGAAGGAATATCGGCCTTAATTGCGACCCATAATAAGGCAGTCGCCGCCACTATGGACCGTGTGATTACCATAAGTAACGGCACCATAAATGCTGAAAATACCGAAGATTAAGGAAAATGAATGTTAGATTTTACAGATTTGAATTTTCTAAGCATTCTCCTTGCAGCCATAGCAAAATTTATAATCTCTGGCCTTTGGTTTTCAAAATATTTATGGGCTAAGGATTGGTTAAAGGAAAGTGGCTTAAAGGTCGAGGATTTAAATGATCCTGCAAGGCCGATGATGATCTCTTTTTTATCAAATCTGTTATTCGCTTTTACAATGGCTATTATTCTTTCTATGCTGGCTCTAGATTTACGGACAAGCCTAGCTTTAGCTGTTATAATGGCTATTGGTTTGACGGGGGCACAAACCGCTCCTTCCTTTGCCTTTGAGGGGCGTTCGTTGAAGTTATATTTGATTTATGCAATTCAGTATGTGGTGGAATTTATCATTGTTACTTTGATTTTAGTTTTAATGTGATGCTTTAGGAATATTCTCTAAACCTATGAAAAATAAAAAATTTATTCATCTTAGATTACATTCTGCCTATTCTTTAGCAGAGGGCGCTATCCAAATAAAGGATTTGGCCAAATTATGTATTGGCAATAAAATGCCTGCAGTCGCTATTACGGATACCAATAATTTATTTGGCGCTCTTGATGCATCGTTAAATCTTCCTGAAAATGGTATTCAGCCGATCATTGGCTGTACATTGGCGATCCGTCATGAAAGAGATGCGGATAATTTAACTCTAAAACAGGCCGACTCGGGCTGGCTTATATTGCTGGCGCAGAGCCAAGTTGGTTATGAAAATTTAATGGTGTTGGTCAGTAAAGCTCATCTGCTCTCACAGAGTAGTGAAATGCCGCAAATCGCCATGGAAGATTTAGAAGGATACACAGGCGATCTTATTTGTCTGAGCGGCGGCGTTAATGGCCCTATTGGTAAATATTTACAAGATAATAAACCAGAGCAGGCCGAACAATGCTCGATATATTTAAACAGCATTTTCGCAGACCGCTTTTATATGGAGCTTGGACGCCATAATCTTAATATAGAAAAAGAGCTCGAGGGAAGTTTTATTGATCTTGCTTATAAATTTAACATACCTCTTGTCGCCACCAACCAAGTATTTTTCCCCAATAGAAAAATGTATCAAGCCCATGATGCGCTGCTTTGCATAGCGGGGGGTAATTATGTGGAACAAACTGATCGACGCAAAGAAACCCCAGAACATTATTTTAAATCTAGCTTAGAAATGATTGAGCTTTTTAAAGATATTCCAGAAGCCGTCAGCAACACAGTTGTAATCGCCCAGCGCTGTGCTTTTAAAGTACCGACTATTGATCCAATTTTGCCAAAATTCACCATTGATGAAACCATGGATGAAGCGGAAAGTTTACGAAAATTGGCAAAAGATGGCTTGGAGGAACGGCTTGAACGGCATGTTTATCCTGCAGAGGCAGATCAGGCCAAACGTCAGCAATTAGCACAACCCTATCATGAGCGACTTGATTATGAATTAGGCGTTATAATTAAGATGGAGTTTCCCGGTTATTTTTTGATCGTGGCGGATTTTATTAAATGGTCTAAGGATAATGATATTCCAGTGGGACCGGGTCGTGGTTCTGGCGCCGGTTCGGTTGTCGCGTGGGCGTTGAAAATTACTGATCTAAACCCTTTACAGTTTGGCCTTCTGTTTGAAAGGTTTCTTAATCCTGAACGGGTGTCTATGCCTGATTTTGATATTGATTTTTGTCAGGATAAACGCGAACTGGTGATTAAATATGTTCAGGATAAATATGGTCATGACCAAGTGGCGCAAATTATTACTTTTGGTAAATTGCAGGCGCGCGCGGTTGTCCGTGATGTGGGACGGGTATTACAAGTTCCTTACGGTCAGGTAGACCGACTTTCAAAACTCATTCCCAGTAATCCCACTAATCCTATGACCCTTAGCCAAGCCATTGAAAGTGAAAAGAAATTAAAGGAAGAAATTAAAAATGATCCCAACACCGCCCATCTTATTGAAATCGCTTTACAATTAGAAGGGTTATTCCGTCATGCCTCAACCCATGCGGCGGGTGTGGTGATCGGCGATCGACCGTTAGATCAATTGGTACCGCTTTATCGTGATCCTCGTTCCGATATGCCAGTGACCCAATATAATATGAAATATGTTGAACAAGCGGGTCTGGTTAAATTTGACTTTTTGGGACTTAAAACTTTAACGGTGATTAAAAAAGCAGTTGAATTGATAAGTGTGAGAAATATTGAGGTCGATATTGAAAATACCCCCCTTGATGACAAACCATCATATGAAATGATGTGCAAAGGCCACACGGTAGGGGTCTTCCAATTGGAAAGTTCGGGAATGCAAAGCGTTCTTATGAGCTTAAAGCCTGATATGTTCGAAGATATCATTGCTGTGGTTGCTCTATACCGCCCGGGCCCTATGGATAATATTCCAAGATATATTGCCTGTAAGCACGAAGAAGAAGAACCTGATTATCTGCACCCGCTTTTAGAAGAAATTCTGACCGAGACATATGGAGTGATTATTTATCAGGAACAAGTGATGCAGATTGCGCAAATTTTAGCGGATTATTCCTTAGGTGATGCGGATTTATTACGTCGTGCGATGGGTAAAAAAATAGCGTCAGAAATGGATAAACAGCGTTCAAGGTTTCAAGACGGCGCCCATAAAAAAGGTGTTGAAGCAAAACAAGCTAGAGGGATTTTTGATCAAGTGGCTAAATTTGCAGGGTATGGCTTTAACAAAAGTCACGCCGCAGCATATGCCTTGGTTTCTTATCATACGGCTTATTTAAAGGCCAATTATACGGTTGAATTTATGGCTGCGATCATGTCTCTTGATTTGACCAATACTGATAAGTTGCTTATTTTTAAGCAAGAATTAGTCACTTTAGATATCCCCATATTGCCGCCTGATATCAATCAATCCCAAGTGGAGTTTTCTGCTGAAATAATTGAGGGAGAAAAAGACGAAAATAAAACAGGTGGCGCCTTAAGTGATGGTCAATTACGCGGTGTGCGTTACGGTCTGGCTGGGCTTAAAAATGTCGGTGTTGCCGCCATGCAAGGCTTGATCAAAGAACGTGAGAGCAATGGTCAATTTAAAGATATTACGGATTTTTGTAATCGGGTTGATACGCGCCAAATTAACAAACGCGCTCTTGAAAATCTTATAAAAGCGGGGGCTTTTGATAATATTATCGCCAATCGTGCCCAGCTTCATGGTGCTGTTGAAATGCTGTTAAGGCAAATGAACGCCGCTACCAATGAGAGAAATTCAAATCAAGTTAATCTTTTTGGTGATCAGGTAGAACAGCAATCCATTATATTAGCCGATGTTAAAGACTGGGAGTTAATTGAAAGACTTAAATGCGAACAAGAGGCGGTTGGGTTTTATCTTTCTGCTCATCCTCTTGACGCCTATACCAGTGTGCTTGCCCGTCAAAAAATAGTCCCCAGTAATGAAATCGCCGAACGCGCCACAGGTAAGGGGGGGCGGATCAAACTTGCGGGGACGATCCAAGGGATCAGGCGTATGAAATCAAAACGCGGAAAAGCCTATGCTTTTTTAAGTCTGTCTGATGGAATTGGCAGTTTTGAAGTCACGCTTTTTTCTGAATTGTTAGAGGGCACAGATGAAATTTTAGAAAATGGCAATTCGGTGATTATTAATGCCGAAGTTAAGCGAGGTGATGATGGCGCGTTACGCATCACCGCTCAAGCAATAAACTCTATTGAGAATGTCGCCTTGCTGACAGGGGCGGGGCTTGATATCTATTTAAAAGATCCGAGTAACCTGCCAGCGATTAAGGAAATTTTACAGCCTCATAAAAATGGCCGTGGTCGTGTTACGTTTAAGATAAATATTAAAAGCGAGGCGGACAGTCGTTTTCCAGATTGTAATGTTGATGTGGAACTTGCGCACAAATATAATATTTCATCTTCTATTCGCAATGCCGTTGCTTCCTTAAAAGGCGTAATTGAGGCTAAAGAAATATGATGGCTGATCAATTGCTCATGGATTCTGCGACAATTATCGTTGTTAGAGACGGGGAATATTCAGAAAAACTTGGCACCTTAGAAGTTTTAATGGTTAAGCGTCATAAGGATATTGATTTTGCTGGGGGAGCTTATGTTTTTCCGGGGGGAAAAGTTGACGCAGAAGATTTGGTTTTTGAAAAAAATATTGATGATGGTTTTTCAGATTTTCTCTATACGGCTTTTCGTGAAGTGTTCGAAGAATCGGGATTAATCATCGGTGAAATGAGAGGTTCCTTAAAATCGCCTGAGTATTTAGATAAGTGTCGAAAACAAATTTTGGACGGCACTCTTAAATTTGCTGATTTTATTAAAAAAAGCGCTATAGAGTTTCATTTTAATGATATAGTGCCCTTCGCAAGATGGATCACCCCAAAAATTTATCCTAAAAGATATGATACGCGTTTTTTTCTAGCAAAATCACCACAAGACCAGCAAGCCAGCCCCGATCACGGGGAAGTTGTTGAGGCGATATGGGGTAAACCTCTTGAATTCATTGAAGAATTTAGAAGTAATATGATGTTTCCAACCATAATGAATTTACAAATGATCGGTCAATCCTTAAGCGTTAAGGATGCGTTTGAACAGGCACAGGCGCGAAAGATTATAACGGTAGAGCCACAATTAATTGATGATAAAAGATATATTGACCCATTGGCGGGGTACGGTGAAATTGATCAAGGAAATATCCATCAGGGTTTTAGAAAACCGCCAGCAAAATAATTTTTTGTTTTTCTAAAATAAAGTCTTGCTATCCCTAGAGCTGCGGTGTATTACCCGCTTACTTTCACATGCGGGTGTTTGTTATCTTCCTACATATTGAAGACGACGATCCGGTGTTCTAATAAGAACTCAGAACCCGCAGAGGATTAACCGGAAAAGGAATATATTATGGCTATGCCTACGTTTACTATGCGCGAGTTATTAGAAGCTGGCGTTCACTTTGGACATCAAAAACACCGTTGGAATCCCCGTATGGGTGATTATATCTTTGGTGTAAAAAACAAAGTTCATATCATTAACTTATCAATTACAGTGCCTTTGCTTCACCGCGCTCTTGAACAAATTAGAGACGTGACAGCAGCGGGTGGTCGTGTTCTTTTTGTTGGCACAAAACGTCAAGCAGCTGAGCCTATTGCCGAGGCTGCTAAACGTTGTGGACAATATTACGTTAATCACCGCTGGCTTGGTGGAATGCTTACAAACTGGGAAACAATCTCAAAGTCAATCAAGCGCCTTAATGAACTTGACAAAAAACTTTCCAGTGAACTTTCGGGTCTTACTAAGAAAGAGACTTTGCAAATGACACGTGAGCGTGACAAGCTTGAACGCTCCCTTGGTGGTATTAAAGAAATGGGCGGTATTCCAAGCGCTATTTTCGTTATTGATACAAACAAAGAAGAGCTAGCTATTGCCGAAGCAAAGAAACTTGGTATTCCTGTAGTGGCTATTTTGGATACGAATTGCAATCCTGAACATATCGATTTTCCAATCCCTGGTAATGATGATGCGACACGAGCAATCAGTCTTTACCTTAATTTGGTTGCTGATGCAGTACTTGATGGTATTTCACAAGAACTTTCAGCACA
>CALDNY010000213.1 GCA_937914685.1 uncultured Kordiimonadaceae bacterium | reverse complement strand
CCTCTTGGCAATGAATTTAATGCGAGATATTTGCTTGATAATATTAAAAAGCGCACCTCTGCCATTAAAACAAGTTTATTAGATCAGCGAGTCGTTGTTGGACTTGGTAATATTTATGTGTGTGAAGCTTTAAACATGGCCAAGATATCGCCTTTTAAAAAAGCGAACGATATAACCGATGACGAGGCAGAAAAATTAGTGCTAATCATTCGCGATGTGTTGAATCGCGCCATCGAAGCGGGCGGCTCAAGCCTTAAGGATTTTGCTAAAACAGACGGTGATCTTGGTTATTTTCAGCATCAGTTTGTTAGCTATGGACGCGAAGGCAAGAATTGTAAAAATCTTGAGTGTAACGGTGTGATTGAACGCATTAATCAAGGGGGTCGTTCGACATTCTATTGCCCAAGCTGTCAGAAATAAGTAAACTAACTCAAGAATATGAATGGATTATTTATGACGATATCTCGTTTGCTTAAAATAATAATTTTAACACCATTGTGGCTTGTGTTCTCTTGCTTTGTGGCCTTGGCAGCGCCGTTAGGTTCCGATGATATGTTAAATGATCTGGAAATACCGCTGATGGTCGGTCTTGTTGAAAATCTTGAAGAAAGTATGGTTTTTGATAGCCCAGAGGGTAGCATTGTTATTGCTCAAGCTAGAGGCGAGATTAATCCTTCTAAAATCTATGATTATTATAGAGTTGTGTTGCCATCATTGAGTTGGAAAATTATTAAAGACAGTCAAAATAAATTGAAATGTGAAGATGGGGCTGTCTATTGTTTAAAGGCGAAGCGGGATCAAGAAAATTTAATAGTGTCCATAAAAACGGCGCAAAAAACATCTATGGTGATATATTCTCTTTCACCTTTTTAGACTTTAACATTATGGAAATTATCAAGTATGGCATATGAAACAGTTTTGGTTGACCGCAAAAAAGCCGTTGCCTGTATCACCCTTAATCGTCCGGAAGCTCTGAATGCTTTTAATAATCAGCTTATGGATGACCTGACGGCGGCTTTAAAAATGCTTGAAGCGGACGATGAGATTCGGGTGATGGTTATTACCGGGTCGGAAAAAGCATTCGCGGCGGGAGCCGATGTTAAGGAAATTCAAAATAAAAGCTACATGGATGTTTATAAGCAAGGCTTTATCACCAGCAATTGGGAACAGGCGGCAAAATGTCGAAAACCTATCATTGCCGCCGTTGCTGGTTATGCCTTAGGCGGCGGCTGCGAACTTGCCATGATGTGTGATATTATCATTGCCGCTGATAATGCAAAATTTGGACAACCAGAAATTAAAATCGGCGTGATTCCAGGGGCAGGCGGAACCCAACGCCTAACGCGCTTCATCGGCAAATCAAAAGCTATGGAAATGATTTTGACGGGTCGCCTAATGGATGCGGCGGAGGCGGAATCTAGCGGCCTTGTCAGTCGGGTTGTGCCATTGGATAGTCTGCTTGATGATGCCATGGAAACAGCGGCAAAAATCGCCGAGCTTTCATTACCAGCGGTTATGATGGCTAAGGAATGTGTTAATACATCCTATGAAATGTCGTTAAATGAAGGAATACGATTCGAAAGGCAGGTTTTCCATTCTTTATTTGCCACAGAGGATCAAAAAGAAGGAATGGCAGCCTTCATTGAAAAGAGAACAGCTGACTTTAAACATAAATAAGCCAAAATTTCACAGAATAGGGATGTTTTGAGTGCTTTTGGGCAAAATTGATGAAAAGTTTATTGACCAATGACAGTCTGCTGTTTATAAGCCACCAATTGAATATGAATATAAAGAATTTGTAGGCGCTGATTCTCCTGCCAAATAAACCGTTTGGTTTGTGGTGGTTTTTAGAGACAGGCCTCTAACAAGGATTAAGGTTATCTAATGGCTAATACGTTACAAGCTAAGAAAAGAGTACGTCGCAATGCAAACCGCGAATTGATTAATCAATCACGCCGCAGCCGCATTCGTACCTATATTAAAAAAGTTGAACTTGCCGTTGAGGCTGGAAACGCTGATGAGGCTAAGGTCGCATTAAAAAACGCACAGCCAGAATTAATGCGCGGTGTGACGAAGGGCGTTCTTCATAAGAAGACCGCCTCTCGTAAAGTTTCTCGTCTTGCTAAACAAGTTAAGGCGATGTCATAATCGCTGATTGTTCATTTTATTTGGCGTGAGCCGAGTCGTATTATAGATTGCGGCGATTCGCTAAAAAATGGCCTACAAATTTACTAAAAAAGCTGAACCAAATTAGGTTTGGCTTTTTTTATGACCGTCATATTGTTCAGATTCCCCTAATGTTCTTTTTTAGATAAAAGTTGAATTATTTTAAAAATTGGCTACCCACTACATCTAGTATGATTAACCATAGTCAAGGCATAGGGTGGTATTTATTTTATATTTCACGCTACTCATCTGTTGCCAGATGTGAATATGATGGGTAGTTTATTAATCATAATATTTATAAAAATTGGTAGATTATTTTAACTGTGAATAATAATTCGCAGAACAGGACTTTTACGTTTCTTGTAAAATATAAAAAAGAAAATTAAGTTAAATTTGGCGAGGGAATTTGAGTGTGTCAGAGGGCTATAAAGGGGATATTACTCCTGAAGAAGTATGGCAAACATTGGGGGAAAATGAACAAGCGGTGTTGGTTGATGTTCGAACGGCGGCGGAATGGAAATATGTGGGGGTTGCGGATATTTCAAACCTTCCAAGCAAAAGCATTTACATTGAATGGGTTAGCTTTCCTGGCGATAAATTTAATGAAAATTTCCCGAGAGAACTTAGTCAAGCGGTACCCTCTCATCAAACGCCGCTTTATTTTTTATGCCGATCAGGGGTTCGCTCAATCGGCGCGGCCAAGCTGGCGACATCGATGGGGTATGAGAATTGTTTTAATATCCTAGAAGGATTAGAAGGGGTGTTCGATGAAAAGGGACACCGGGGTACAGTCTCTGGATGGCAAGCCCGGGGCTTTCCTTGGAAATATGTATAAAAGAAACAAAGAAACAGAGTATATTTAGTAAAGAAACCTAATAATTATGACAACTAAGACAGGTCAACATAGAACACTCGACGTAGCGGCATTAAGCCCCATTGATTTTGATATGCAATGGGGTAAGGTGCTTAAGATTTTACGGGCGGAGTTTGATGAAAATACCTACAAAAGTTGGTTTAAACCGTTAGCATTGATCAATGTGGAAGATAATTGTGCCATTATGGCAGCGCCAACACGCTTCATGTGTAATTGGCTGATGTCTAATTTTTCTGACCATATTAAAGGGGCTTGGAAGAGGGCTAATCGGGATATTGAAGATATAGAGATCATTGTTCTTTCTGGTTTTCAGGGTGCGGATAAAGAAGATGTTAAGAAAGATCCGTCTATAAATCAGCCTATTCAGAAAAAAGAAAAGGGCTCCATTAAAGGCGCAAAAGAGCAAATTAAAATTATCAGTGACAATGAATTTGGCGCGCCGCTTGACCCTCGCTATACCTTTGATAGCTTTGTGGTTGGAAAATCAAACGAGCTTGCCTACGCTGCTGCGCGCAGAGTTGCGGAAAATAAAGATGTTAATTTTAACCCCCTCTATCTGCATGGTGGTGTGGGGCTTGGTAAAACCCATTTGATGCATGCCATTGCTTGGTCCAATCGCCAACATTTTCCCAAACGTAAGGTTGTCTATTTATCGGCGGAACAATTTATGTATCAGTTTGTTTCTGCTATTCGTTACAAAGATACCATGTCTTTTAAGAAAAAATTCCGCAATGTGGATTTATTGATGGTTGATGATTTGCAATTCATTGCCAACAAAGAATCAACCCAAGAAGAATTTTTTCATACGTTTAATGCGCTGATCGATAATCATCGGCAGGTTATCTTATCTGCGGACAGATCGCCGTCTAACTTAGAAGGGGTCGAAGAACGAATTCGTTCGCGCCTAGGCTGGGGATTAGTGGCCGATATTCACCCAACGGATTATGAACTTCGTTTGGGGATTTTACAGCAAAAAGCTAATGGCGTTGCCGAGGTTGAAATTCAAAGTGAAGTATTGGAGTTTCTTGCTAGACGGATTAGTTCTAACGTCCGTGAGTTAGAAGGGGCATTTAACAGAATGGTCGCTCACTCAACCCTGATTGGTCGCCCGATTACCTTTGATATGACCCAAGAAGTTCTACAGGATTTACTGCGCGCAAATAATCGACGGGTGACGGTTGATGAAATTCAAAGACAAGTGGCAAACTATTTTAACATCAAGCTTTCAGACTTATTATCAGCGCGCAGATCAAGGCAAGTGGCTAGGCCGCGACAGGTGGCTATGTTTTTATCTAAGCAACTTACATCGAAATCTTTGCCTTCCATCGGTCGAGAGTTCGGAGGACGCGATCATACAACGGTGATGCATGCTGTTAAGCGTATTGAGGAATTGCGCCAAACAGACAGCATTTTAGAAGATGATATTCTCCACCTTGAACGAATGTTTAGCACTTGATTTTTAATTGTCTGTTTCTCTCTTTCATTATCCAGAAATAATATATTGCGACTCGGCAGAAAAGCGGTAAAAAAGCCATTGACGTCATGGCTAATTATGCTAATCTGTTCCTTAATAATATTAAAAAATATGAATGGGACTTTAGTTAGTCTTGGGTCGGAAAATCTTGTAAATATGAAGCGTGAAATTATCTAATGAAATTGAATATAGAACGAGGCGCCTTACTTAAATCTCTTGGACATATCCAAAGCGTTGTTGAGCGTCGCAATACTATTCCTATTTTGTCAAATGTGCTCCTTGAGGCGCAGAATGGCCGCTTAAGTCTGGCAGCAACAGATTTGGATATTGCCATTGGCGAAAGTGTCGGTGTTGAAACAGAAGAAGCGGGCGGCATTACGGCGCCGGCGCATACATTATACGACATTATCCGTAAATTACCCGAAGGGGCTCAGGTTGAGCTTTATTACGATTTGGACAGTGGTCGCTTATCAATCAGTGCGGGGCGTTCGCGCTTTACGCTTTCTTGTTTGCCGCGGGAAGACTTTCCCGTGATGTCAGAAGGCGATCTTCCCGTTAGTTTTAAAGTCACCGCCATTAATCTAAAGCGGTTGATCGATAAAACACGGTTTGCGGTCTCCACCGAAGAAACTCGTTATTATCTTAATGGTATTTATCTCCATTCTGCCAGC
>CALDNY010000212.1 GCA_937914685.1 uncultured Kordiimonadaceae bacterium | reverse complement strand
TTTTGTCTGCCTCAAGCGCCGGCGCTCGCGCTTGGCTTACGCGAAAAAGTTCGCGGGGTCGCCCTTGCCTCAGCCCTAATGGGTTTCGGTCTGGATCATAAATGGATAGGGTTTTATTTTAAGATGTCCAACTTGGTCAATTGATGCAAAATGTTGACATATGACTGAACGGACTTTAGCTTTCTTGCATGATAACTTTGGGGTGGTACTATGCGTTCTAAAACAGATAATGGCAATGGCCGCCCAAGGACAGAAAAACAAGGGGTTTTCGATGTCGCTGTCGTGGGTGGGGGAGTTGTAGGCTGCGCTGTTGCTCGTAAATTTGTTCTGGAAGGGGCCAAGGTCATATTGCTTGAAAAAGGCAGTGATATTTTAAGCGGTGCCAGTAAAGCAAATAGCGCCATTCTGCATACTGGTTTTGATGCCCCCCCAAATTCGCTTGAACTTCAATGTGTTCAGGCAGGCTACAAAGAATATCTAGAAATATTCAAAGATTTTAATCTTCCTCTTCTAAAAACTAGTGCTTTCGTTGTCGCTTGGAACGATCAGCAGTTGGCTCATTTGTCTGAGATCAAAAGTCAGGCCCATCAAAATAATGTAATGGACGTTGATGTGATCGACAGGGAAATATTACTTAAAATGGAACCTCATCTTTCCAATGCTGCCTTGGGTGCGGTGACAGTGCCAGGTGAGTTTGTCATTGATCCATGGTCTTCCCCTTTGGCTTATTTGACCCAAGCGGTTTTAAATGGGGCCGAAGTGAGGTTTGAATATGATGTTTCCAGTGGTCAGTTTGATGGTGATGGTTGGCTATTGAAAAGCGATACCCAAGCAGATGTTTCTGCTCGATTTGTCATCAATTGTGCCGGTCTTTACGGGGATTATTTAGATCAAGCTCTATTAGGGCAATCAGAGTTTTTGATTAAGCCGCGTAAAGGTCAATTCATTGTTTATGATAAAGCCGCGTCTTCCCTGCTTACCTCCATCATTCTTCCCGTACCCTCCGAGCGGACAAAGGGAATTGTGTTGACGCGCACTATTTTTGGCAATTTGCTTGTTGGCCCAACCGCAGAAGAGCAAGACGAAAGAGGAATTGCCAGTGTTTCGCACTGTGAGCTTGAGAAATTAAAGACGGCAGGAGAAGCGATCGTCCCAAGCTTAAAAGACATACCCGTGATCGCGACCTACGCCGGCCTTCGCCCAGCCTGCGAGAGCAAGGACTATCGTGTTTTTGAATATCAAGAAAAAAATTGGATTACGGCGGGGGCCATTCGTTCAACCGGCTTAACTTCATCATTGGGTCTAGCGTCTTATATATTTAAGCAATATTCGAAAATGGCCAAACCACTGATCTCACTGGCAACAATTAAAACGCCCAAAATGCCTAATTTATCAGAATATGAACCGAGAGACTGGACCCAACCGGGCTACGGCGAAATAGTTTGTCACTGCGAAATGGTAACAAAGAGAGAAATAGATAATGCAATTTCATCTGTGCTTCCTGCACGTGACCTGTCTGGTTTAAAGCGGCGTACGCGAGCGACCATGGGCAGGTGTCAATCCTTTTACTGCGCCGCACGGCTTGCTGAATTGACAAAAAACAAGTTTGTTAATGGCCCTATTGTTGAGATCAAGGGTGACGCCAATGAGTGAAAAACTTATGGAAGTTGATGTGGCGATCATTGGCTCTGGCCCCGCAGGTTTGGCGGCCGCGATAGAGCTACGTAAGCGAGGTGTTGAAAAACTGGTTATAGTGGAACGAGAGAGCGAAGCGGGCGGCATCCCCCGTCACTGCGGGCATCCGCCCTTTGGTATGGTCGAGTTTCATAGAGTTCTAACGGGGCCGCAATACGCAAAACGTCTGGTTGATCAGGCTATGAAAGCGGGTGTCAATATCTTAACCCGACACTCGGTTACGCGGATTCTCCCTGCAGGAAAACTAGAAGTTGCTACACCAGAGGGACCGATTACGATTTTATCAAAGCGGGTTTTGATCGCAACGGGCGTTCGGGAAACGCCAAGATCCACTAGACTGGTTTCTGGCGCACGGCCTCTGGGCATTACAACGACAGGCGCACTACAGTCGATGATTTATTTAAAGGGACTAGTTCCTTTTAAAAGGCCGGTTATCATTGGTACAGAACTGGTCGCTTTTTCTTCGGTAATGACCGCCTTTAAAGGATCAATAAAGCCGGTTGCTATGATTGAAAAAAACTCAAGAATAACCGCGCGTCATCCCTGCCAATTGATTGCCCTGTTTAAATGCGTACCGCTGCTTCTTAATACTGAGCTTAAGGAAATACTGGGGGTCTCAACAGTAGAAGGGGTTAGTGTTAAAGATACTAAAACCGGTCAAAGTCGGATCATTGAATGTGATGGGGTTATTTTTACGGGAAAGTTTATTCCAGAATCTGCATTGGCACGAATATCTCACCTAAAACTAGACCGTGCCAGCGGTGGCCTTGAGATTGATCAGTTTGCCCGTTGCTCTGATCCTGTTTATTTTGGCGCAGGAAATATTTTAAGACCCGTTGAAACGGCAGGTTGGAGTTACCAAGAGGGTCGCCGCGTTGGTGGCTTGATCGCGGATGATTTAGAAAATAAATTGCCTATCATCAATCAGCCTGAAGTTTTATGTATATGTGAGAACCCTATTAAGCTGGTCGTGCCTCAAAGAATAATATCAACACAGACAGATGGGTTTAAACATCTCCAGCTTCGGGTTAGTCGAGCGCTAAAGGGCGAATTGATTATTGAAAGCGATCATGGGTTGGTTTGGAAAAAAAAGATGTCAATTTTACCAGAGCGTAGAATTCTGATACCTATATCTGCGCTAAATTTCAGTAAAGATACAAAAATTTTGAGAGTTTATTTTAAAGAATAATAACGCCGGTCAGTCTAAAGGAAAGTTCTTATATGCAAAATCAACGATATGCGGCAATAGACCAAGGGACTACAAGCACGAAAGCTGTTGTTTTTGATAATAGTGCTAAAGATCCTAGCTATCACTGTGTGATGGCGATTGAGCATGAACAAATCACCCCGAACAGCGGTTGGGTCGAACATGATCCAGAAGAAATACTCGCTAATATTAAAAAATGTATCAGTAGCTGCGGTAACGTTGATGCAATTGGAATATGCCATCAGGGAGAATCTATTGTCGCATGGAATGCAGAAACGGGTCAGCCTTTATATAATGCTATCGTTTGGCAAGATATGCGAACAGAGGATGAGGTTCGCAAATTAAAACAAGATGGTTTTGAAGTGACTGTTAAAGAAAAAACAGGATTGCCGTTAGATCCTTATTTTTCTGCCAGTAAAATGGGCTGGATTTTAAAGAATGTTAAAGGGGCGTCGGCACTTGCGCAGAAGGGTAATCTTCGTCTTGGAACGATGGATGCGTTTTTCTTAGATCGGCTTTGTGGGAATTTTTTTACGGACTATAATTCTGCATCAAGAACATCTCTTTTTAATATTCACACCCTTGAATGGGATCAAGAACTTTGCGAAATATTTGGTGTTCCCATCCACTGCCTGCCAGAGATTAAAGATACAGTAGGGCTTTTCGGTACGGTGGTTCAAGACGGTCATCAGACGCCGATAACGGCTTCGCTTGTTGATCAATTTGCTGGTATTTATGGGCATGGTTGCACAAAAAAAGGCGATGCAAAAGTGACATTAGGAACAGGAGCTTTCATTCAGTCGTTAAGCGGAAATGAAATTCGTGATGTTGGAAATACGGGATTGCTACCAACGCTTTGTTGGAAATTTCCCAAAGAAGAACCCGTTTTTGGTTTAGACGGCGGTGTTTATAACGCGGCGTCCGCTGTGAACTGGGCTCGCACTATTGGGCTATTTTCCGAATATACAGAACTTGACGGATTTTCAGAACAGTCTGCGGCCTCACGGGGGCTCACGTTTGTGCCAGCATTATCAGGATTAGGCTGTCCTTATTGGGACCGTTCTGCCGCCGGTATCTGGGCCGGCCTTTCATTAGAGACTAGCCGTAAAGATATGCTTCAATCCCTGTTGGAAGGGATTGCGGTCAGAACGGCAGAAGTTATTGAGGCGATGGACGCTATAT
>CALDNY010000211.1 GCA_937914685.1 uncultured Kordiimonadaceae bacterium | reverse complement strand
TTGGTGGCTCCATAAATCATAGGAATAAAAATAATATTTTAACTATCTCTCTTTATACTCATACCTGAAAATGATTTTGTAATTAATTTTAATATGTACTGATTGTAACAATGAATAAAAATGTCTATGCAGAAAGTTCGGTAAAGCCCTCTCAAATAAATGAATTGATTGGCTACATACGTTCATTTCGTCGATATCCTAAAGGGTATCGAGCCCTACATTTGCATTTTTCCGTGCTCGACAGATTACATCAACAACCTCACCACCGCAGGTCCATTGCCACGGCATTTAATAAATTAATTCAAACCGATGAAGGTAAGTTATTTTGGCTCGATCCTTTTGATTTATTTTTCATCAGTAAAAACTGCTCACACACTAAACTAGAGAAGGCAAAATTTGATGCCTTTCGGTCGGTTAGTGATAGTCCTGTATTAAAAAGAATTATCGAGAACGGTAAAGATAACGAGCTATGCGACTGGTACGAGCTAGAAGATGATTATGATAAGTTTCTAAACATTGTTGAGACAATAGCCAACGCTCCTAAAAAAAGCATTGGCAACAACGAAAGCGAAAAAAATCCTAGTTTGCAGAATTTGATGGCCAATTTAGACTTTGATACTGCAGAAGTCCCCAAAGGAATAATACAAAAAAAAGAGCCCTTCATCAAAAAAGAGCCGACAGTTCCCAATTATAATCATATTTTTCCAAAAGAAGTGATCCCTGTCATGGGGCCTGTTCAGCTTGATAAGTTAGAAAGAAATATCGTTAATATTGATTTAATCAGCATGATTAGAGAGCAAAATATCTGTGTCGTCATAGATGAAATAACGCCGCAAATCGTTTTCAGTAAAAGATATGTCTCCCTTGGTGAAATTAATAAATCCCTATTACCGGGGTATAATATTTCTGGTGATAAATGGCTTTTTCAAAGACTAACGAAAACATTCGATAGTAAAGTAATGCAATCCTTGATAAATAATAAAAATTTCCCTGACCATGTGCTTTCTATTAACATGAATGTTCAATCGGTTTTAACCAATGAATTTGATGTTTTTATTAAGAAACAAAAAGAATTATCTGATCACCCCCTCATTCTGGAAATCACCCTTTTTGATATCATGTCAGATTTAACTGAATATTATCAGGTTCAACAAAAATTAACTAAATTGGGTTGTAAAATTTGTATTAGTAATATGGATATCCAATCGCTTTATGTTCTTGACCGTGAACTGATCAATGTGGATTTTTTAAAAATTAAATGGAACAATCTTTATAGAAGCTCTGTCAATCAGCATGAAAAAAAGAAAATTATTAGCGCCATTGAAAATCAAGGAAAAATGCGCGTCGTCCTGTCCAATTGCGATTCCGAACAAGCCTTGAATTTTGGCCGCAGCATCGGTATCGTTATGTATCAAGGTTTTGAAGTAGATAAATTACAAGGCTTGTAAAAATTTATTAATATTCAGCACCTGCATCTTCTAATAAACCTATCATTTGCTTTAGGCGCCTATCTTCTTTTGCCAGATCAAGGGGTGTACGACCCGTATTATCAGCAATGGACCAATCGGCATTTGCTTTTAAGAGTGTTTTAACAGCATCACGATTATTGGACCGTATGGCCTTATATAAGGCCGTTTCCCCATGCCGGTCACTAATATTGACATCACAATTTTGCGAAACCAGCATGGCAATAATTTTAGATGATTTAAGACGTACAGAAACCATCAGGGGAGTTTCGCCAGTTGATCTTTTTGGAATGTCGGCATTGGCCTTTTTATCCAAAAGAAACGTCGTCATAATAGTGTCTTTCATGGTCGCGGCAAGATAAAGAGCCGTCACCCCATCATCATAACTACGCGTATTCACATTCGTACCCTTTTGAAGATAATTTTTTACTTTTGAATAATCTTTGTTCTTTACTGCTTTTAAAAATACATAACCGTCCGACATGCTGCCTTCTTGGGCAACCGCTTGAAAATGAGTGAGGGGAACAATAAAAATTATCGTCATCAAGGCCAGACGTAATATATTCTTTAGGATCATTCGTAACTCCGAGCTTTATAAATTATTCAAACTATATTATACATAAAGTTATAAATAGTCTATTGTTAACCCAAAATGAAGAGTGCTAATCAATGAGTAGTATGAAACAAAACAAAAGACCTAACGTGCGAATATTAATCAGCGTGGTACTCGTGATTGCGGCCATTGGTGTTTGGACAAAATTTTTATCAGCAGATCAAACGCCAACAGCCAGCGAAAATAGTAAGGCGTTAATTGGCGGTGAATTCACCCTGACAAACCATTTAAATGAAACCGTTACTGATAAAGATTTTATCGGTAAATATATGTTGGTTTATTTCGGTTATACATTTTGCCCCGATGTCTGCCCCATGGATTTACAGATTATGGCGGACGCGGTTAATTATCTTTCTGCTGAGGATGCTAATAAAATAAACATGGTTTTTGTCACCGTTGACCCTGAACGCGATACGACACAAGTGATGGCAGAATATGTGGCGTTTTTTCATAAGGATTTAATCGGCCTCACGGGAACGCTAGAGCAAATAGACACCATCAAAAAAGCCTACCGTATTTATGCCGCTAAAGCAGACGACAGCCCAGATTACTTGGTTGACCATACTGCTTATACTTATTTAATGGATAAAGACGGGAGTTTGCTTAAACATTTTAATCATGGCGAAGATCCTGAAAAAATGGCTCAACTCATTACTTCTCTTATTAAATAATGACTAAAAGCCATGGCAATTTTTGGCAGCATAAGAGCCTAGAACAAATGAACCCCACAGAATGGGAGCAGCTTTGTGATGGCTGCGGGTTATGTTGTTTACATAAATTAGAAGACGCAGATACGGGGGAAATTTCCTATACAAATGTTGCCTGTCGTTTGCTTAATACTCAAACATGCCGCTGTACTAAATATTCCAAGCGTAAAAAATTGGTTGCTGACTGCGTTATGTTAAAACCTGACCAGGTTGCAACGTTTAAATGGTTACCCAAAACCTGCGCTTATCGGCTTATTTCTGAAGGTAAAGAGCTTTTTTCGTGGCATCCGCTGGTCAGTGGATCGCAGCAGAGTGTTCATAGGGCGGGTATTTCTATAAGCGGCAAAATCGTTTCTGAACGTGACGCCGGCGATATGGAAGATCATATTATCAATTTGGAGTTTGGTGATGTATGATAGTGACGATTTTCCTCTAAAATTAAGACGCCATCCTTGGGCCAAGAGCATGAAATTACGTTATGATGCCAAAACAGATAGCGCTGTCATAACAATGCCGCCGCGCAGCAGCGAAAGGTCCGCTAAAAAATTTGTTCAACAAAACCTGCCATGGCTATTAGCACAACGCCAAGAAACGCCCCCACAAAAATTTCTCCACCCCGGATATATTATTCCCTATCAAGGCCAAGACCATATAATCGTCCACAACCCTGATAATGCTGGTCGGGTTCATATTAAAGATCGTAAAATCATAGTCGGTGGCCATAGTGAAGGAATAGCCGTTCGTATTGAAAACTATCTCAAGAAACAAGCCCGTCTCGCCGTGGAGCCTATAACCATAAAAATGGCTGCTAAATTAGACAAAAAATACAAACGCATTCAAATTCGCGATACCAAAAGTCGTTGGGGAAGCTGTTCCTCATCAGGGAACTTATCCTTTTCTTGGCGCCTTATAATGGCCCCTCCACCAATTTTAGAATATGTTATAGCCCACGAAGTGGCCCATTTAAGGGAGATGAACCATAGTGCTGATTTTTGGAACATCGTCGATCATCTTGTCGATCATGCTAAATTGTCCCGTAAATGGCTTAGGTCTGAGGGACAAATATTGATGCATATTCAAAGCAAAGAGCCGCCAATCATAAAATGATGAGAAAATTTTATTGATTAGGACGCGGACGCGGGCGAACATTAGGCGTTTCAAGGGTCGCATCATTACGGTCAAGAGAGACCCTAATCATAAAATTTTTCCAGATATGAGCGGGCGTACCACCGCCAGTAACTCCTTGCATAGGCGTACTATCATCCTTGCCAACCCAGACGCCATTGATCATGTCTTTAGTATATCCCACAAAAAGGGCGTCTTTATAATTCTGAGTTGTTCCTGTTTTTCCGGCCACGGGAAAATCCATTTTAGCCGCCCTCGCTGTTCCGTTAGCAACCACATTTTCGAGCATTTTTTGCATGGTTTCAGCAACTTTTTCGTCCAAAATTCTTTGATCAGGACCGGGCATATGACGATATAAAATTTGCCCAGCGCTATTTTGTATTTCAACAATGCCGTATGGGATTGTTTTAATGCCTCCCCTTGCCACTACGGCATAAGCCGATGTTAGCTCAAGTAAATTTACCTCTGACGTTCCAAGAGCAAGACTTGGCTCTTCTGTGATGGGGGAGATAATGCCCATCCTTTTTGCCATTTCTATCACTGCATTGCGATTAATACGTTCTGATAGTTTTACGGCCACGGTATTTATGGATTTTGTGAAGGCTTGCTCTAACGTTACCTCGCCAATATAATTATTACCGTAATTTTTAGGGCTCCATTTATCAAGGATGATGGGACTATCTCGCATAACCGTATCAGGCCCTAGTCCTGCTTCTAACGCTGCCAAATAGACGAATAATTTAAAGGCGCTGCCGGGTTGTCTTTGTGCCTGAACGGCTCTGTTAAATTGGCTTTCATTATAATCGCGGCCCCCAATGAGCGCCCGTACTGCTCCATCTAGATCCATAGAGACCAATGCGGCCTGACTATCTTGAAATTTTTCCTGGCGTCTCAGAATTTGTCGCACGGAATTTGCCGCCATATGTTGCATTTTAGGCACAAAAGTCGTGTGAATGATAATAGGTTCATTAACGACACCAATAAGCTCTGGAATTTGTTCAACAATCCAATCAGTGAAATATCTAACATCACCTCCTGCCGCCGCGTCCATAATTTTAACATTTCTACTTTTGGCAATTTCTGCGGTCGCATGATTGATATTACCAACCGCCACCATATTATCCAAGACCACTGCAGTGCGTTTATAGGCGCGCTCCACATCCCTAAGCGGAGAATAGAAAGCCGGACCCTTTAATATTCCCGCAAGCATTGCCGATTCCGTTAAAGTCAATTTGCGCGCACTATGACCAAATATAGTCCTTGAAGCCGCATCAATTCCATAAGCACCAGAGCCAAAATAAGCTCTGTTCAGATAAATGGTTAAAATTTCCTGCTTGTCTAATTTCATCTCTAACCAGAAACTTAAAAGCAATTCTTGTATTTTCCGCTTCAAGGTTTTGTTAGAATTCAAATAGAGATTTTTAGCCAATTGTTGAGAAATAGTACTTCCGCCCTGAACCATCTGTCCTGCGGTCACATTATTAAAAATCGCCCGCATTAACCCACGAAAATCTATGCCCCAATGATCAAAAAACCTTCGGTCTTCTGTGGCAATCACCGCTTCAATCAGTTGTGGCGGGATTTCAGTATAATTGAGCCATTGCCCATACACATCACCATAAGTCGCCACCGTATCGCCACTTCTGTCCATAATCATCATGGTTGAACGGGCATTTTCCCGCTCAATATTTGATATATCTGGCAGGTCATAAGCATAATAAATGATCAGCGGAATAAGGAGAATAATACTCCATACTGTCAATACAAAAAACCCATATAAAAATTTAGCAAAGCCGGTTCTTGGGGCTTTTTTCTTATTAATTTTTACGATTGAATCTCGATATGATTTTTTATTCTTAAACATTATTGCGGTCTCTATAATTTTATATAAAAGACAATAAGAGAAGGGCTAAATTATGACAAGCATCTTCCTTCACTGATTTTAGTCTCTGGGATTTTACTTGACATTAGTTTCATTTGTAACTATTATTTTTATTTATTAAGTCTTTAGAGGGATAATACTATGAAAATTGAAAGAATTCACCACGTTGCCTACCGCTGTATGGACGCTAATAGAACGGTTGATTTTTATAAAAAATATCTAAATATGGATCTTGTTTTGGCCATATCCGAAGACAAAGTGCCCTCAACAGGT
>CALDNY010000210.1 GCA_937914685.1 uncultured Kordiimonadaceae bacterium | reverse complement strand
AGTCCTTTTCAATTGGATAAACACTCTTTATGCTGCACTTAATTGATTCAATATAATATTTTAAAATTAGGAATTCTTATGACAGAGCCTTTGATGCCGATGGCTACAGCAGTATGGCTTATTGACAATACCAGCTTGAGTTTTTTACAAGTTGCAAAATTTTGTGGATTACATGAATTGGAAGTGCAAGGCATAGCCGACGAACAAGTCGCGGTGAATATCGTAGGTTTGGACCCTGTTTCTAATGGTCAGCTTACATGGGTGGAAATTGAACGTTGCCAGAATGATCAATCAGAAATGTTGCAAATCATTATTGATGAAGTTCCAGCAAAAACCAGAAGTGGTGGTGCTAGATATACACCAGTTTCAAAAAGACAAGATAAGCCAGATGCAATTTCCTGGGTGCTTCGTAATCATCCGGAACTTACGGACGCGCAAATCTCTAAGTTGGTGGGGACCACCAAGCCAACAATCACGGCTATTCGTGATAGATCACATTGGAATATGAGCAATATTAAACCTGTTGATCCTGTTTTGCTTGGTCTTTGTAAGCAGGCGGAATTGGACGCGGCGGTAAATAAAGCAGCTCCTCGCCGTGTCGAGCCACAGGAAAGTTAAAGTATATTTTAAGAGTTATTAAAAAAACCCGCTTTTTAAAGGCGGGTTTTTTAGTGTTTTAAATAGTTCTAGTTAATTAATCATCATTGAGTTGATAATCGCGTCATTTCATCTTTAAGGACCAGCTTTTCTTTTTTAAGCTCATGTAAAATCATGCTATCTGGTACAGGTCGAATTTCTTCACTATGAATTTTTTTATCTAGTGCCGCATGTTTTTGGGTAAGTGAATTGATATGAGCTGTAGAATGCATATTAACGTCTCCTAATGTTGATTGATGGGTGGCTTCTGCACATAACATGCCTGAATAGGCCGGGATATGTGAAGATTGAGAGTGCAGATATTGGGGCGAAGTGAAATCGCCAGAAGCTATTATATTATTAGTTTTTTTAAAAGGTATGATACCCATTAAAGCTCCTCGTACTTGTCATGCAAAGAAAATGAACGCTCTGCGAAAATAATTACAACATATTTTTTATGATTTGTCACGAATTTAGCGTAAAAAGGGGAAGTTTTGAATGAAATTCATAGAAGCTATATATAATTTTCAATTTGTTTGATATAAATTGAAAAGTTTAACAACGTAGAAGTAGAATAATTACAAATTAGGTCAATTTTATATGAAAAGTGATCATAAGCGACTCATTATCGGTATTAGTGGTGCATCTGGTATTAAATATGCCATTTCCTTGCTTGAAACATTAAAAACTATGGATATAGAAACCCATTTGGTTATGTCTAAAGCTGCGGTGGTTACCGCAGGGTTAGAATGTGATAAAAAAATATCCGATATACATAAACTTGCTGACGTGGTTTATAAAAGCGATGATATTGGCGCATCAATTGCCAGTGGCTCTTTTAAGACCATGGGAATGCTTGTTGTTCCATGTTCTGTTAAAACCATGTCGGAAATTAATACAGGGGTAACGTCTACCCTGTTGACGAGGGCGGCGGATGTGACATTAAAACAGCGGCGCAATTTAGTGTTGATGGTTCGCGAAAGTCCCCTTCATCTAGGGCATTTACGCACTATGACTTCTTTAAGCGAAATGGGGGCTATTATTTCACCGCCTGTACCGGCTTTATACTGTAATCCTCAATCAATTGATGAAATGATTGATCAAACTATTGGGCGTTTGTTGGATCTTTTTGATATAGAAACCTCAAATTTGCAACGATGGAAATCATAGAATCTATGTTATAATACTAGGATTGATTGAAAGGGTGCACTTTTAAAATGCAAATGGAAGATGCGGATATATTAGTAGAAATCCAAGAATTACGGGTGCAGCACCGTGATTTAGATGATGCTCTTGCGGCCTTAATTCATTCCGGTGCTACGGATATGATTCAAATAAAACGACTTAAAAAAGAAAAACTTAAGTTAAAGGATAAAATCCGCGCCTTAGAAGATGAATTGCTCCCCGACATTATAGCTTAGGGCGTTTCTTTTTTCATAGACTGTTTATGGCTATACATTTTTTTATCGGCATTTTCTAATGCTTGGTCGGGGCTAAGGCCCGAATGTAAAGGATATATGCCATAGGCAATTTTAAGGGTAATAGGCTTTCCGTTTAAAATAAGCGGGCTTTTTTCGATGGCGTCGAGGATTTGTTTTGCTTTACTATTGGCATTCTCTTCGCTGGCTTTCGGTAAAATGATACCGAATTCATCGCCACCTAATCGGCCAATAATATCTGAATCACGCAAGCTAGAGATCATGGTTTTGGCAATATGAACAAGGGCCTCATCGCCCGCTTTATGTCCGTATGTATCATTGATGACTTTCAAATCATTCATATCGAGAAAAATTAAAGAGCTGCTGATGCCGTAACGATCTGAATATGAAATCATACGTGTCATTTCGCGAACAAACGCGCGACGATTGGATATTTCTATCAGGCTGTCTTGGTCGGCTAATTTTTCAAGTTCTGATATGCGTCTGTGTGCGATTTCCATTTCATTACGCATATTGTCCACTTCGGCCATTAAGGTCATGATGGCATTGCGAACTTTAGGCGTCATTTCCGACTGGGGAATACCAAGAACGCTTGCTGTGTCATTAATATTGCGTACAGGAGCCGTAGATGAAGCACTACTTGTCTTCTCAATGGTTTTTCGGCGGATGGGTTGCACTCGCCTAACATTACTTGTACCCTGTATTCTCATCTTTTTACATCAACATGTTGTGGTTATACTATGTTAGCATATATACAAATAGTATATATAACAATAAATATACCATTTAGAGAATCACTTGACCATAGTAAACTTGCCTATCTAAATTAGATCGCTATAATCCATGTTTTTTAAAATGAGATATTATTTTAATATCGCACCTTTGAAGGATCAATAATGAGTGATAATCCTGCCAT
>CALDNY010000209.1 GCA_937914685.1 uncultured Kordiimonadaceae bacterium | reverse complement strand
CTTATACAATAAAAAAGCCGCTCCAATGACATAGAGCGACTTTTATAATGTTTATAATATTAAATTAACGATTAATATTTATTAGCGTGAATAGAATTCCACCACAAGATTTGGTTCCATCACAACAGCGTAAGGAATTTCATCAAGAGCAGGAATGCGAAGGAAGGTCGCTTTAGTTCCATCATTCTCAATTGTAATGTATTCTGGATACTCACGCTCAGTGGATTGAATACCTTGGATAACCATTGGGATCTGACGTGATTTTTCACGGATCTCTATAACATCACCAGCTTTTACGGAATAGCTTGGGATATTAACTTTTTTGCCGTTCACTGTAACGTGACCGTGGTTACAAATTGACGCGCTGAAAAGATAGTAGGCACGAATTTTGAACGGTAAACAACCGCATCAAGACGACATTCAAGAAGGCCTACCAAAATATCACCGGTATCACCGCGACGACGAACTGCCTCTGCGAAGATGCGTTTAAATTGTTTTTCAGTTAAATCACCGTAATGGCCTTTAAGTTTCTGTTTGGCCATAAGTTGAATACCGTAATCAGAAATCTTAGAGCGACGTCCTTGACCATGTTGGCCAGGGCGAAATTCGCGTGTGTTTACTGGTGATTTTGGACGGCCCCAGATGTTTTCACCCATGCGGCGGTCGATTTTATACTTAGCTTGTGTACGTTTAGTCATTGTTAGAATCGCTTCTTTTTTAAAGTTGATATTAATATCAGCGCCATAACATAAGATATGCCCTATATTACGCAACTTGAGGTTCTCACTCAAGTCATTCGAGATGGGCGGAATATAGCTATTCTTGGGGGGAAGTCAAACGATAAAATGGGTTATTTCCCACCTTTTTTACTTAATTCTGCTTTTTCAGCAATCCATCCCGGCCCGCCGCCCGTGGCAAGGGCCTTAATAACGCCGCGCATAGTGCTTATTTCCTCGGCGGTAAGTTTTGACCTTGTGAAGATATTACGAAGGTTTCTTTGCATCATAGAACGTCTTTGTTGTGATCTAAAATAGCCTGCTTCTTTGAGTTCATCTTCCATATGGTCAAATAATTTTTGCAATTCCCCCGCAGTTGCCGGTCTGGTATCGGATGTGGGTGTATGGCTATCCACAATATCCGTGCCCGTCTGAAACCATTCATAAGAAAGCAAGCCCACCGCTTGCGCCAAATTAATCGACGCAAAACTAGGGTTTAAAGGCACCGATACTATCGCCGTGGATAAGGCAATATCATCATTACGAAGACCCGCTTTTTCAGGGCCAAACAAAAGCCCGACTTTTTTACCCTGATCAACATAACCGCGCATTAGGTTCGCGCAATATTTGGGCGTCACCACCTCTTTAATCATATCGCGAGGTCGCGCCGTGGTCGCATAAACATATTCAAGGTCGGCTATGGCCTCTGCCGTGGTTGCGTAGACCCGCGCTTTATCAAGAACAATATCCGCCCCTGCCGCCGGCGCAATCGCCGCAGGATTAGGCCAACCATCGCGCGGTGCCACAAGGCGCAAGTCCGTAAGCCCAAAATTATACATGGCGCGCACAGCCTTGCCGATATTTTCCCCGAGTTGAGGAACAATCAGAATAATAGCAGGGCCATTATCGTCAATTTTAGAAGGCTCTTTGTGGTTAGTG
>CALDNY010000208.1 GCA_937914685.1 uncultured Kordiimonadaceae bacterium | reverse complement strand
CACCCATATAAATTTCAAGCTGTTCTGTAATGCCGGGATGTTTTAATCCTGCAAGATGAGCTTTGCTTAGGGCTTCTTTGGGGGTGTTATTATCTATATCAAACAAATATGCACCAAGGATTATCGAGGCGCGGTCGCCAGAACCGCAGTGAACAAGCACATCGCCGTCGGTGGTGGAGGCTATAATATCTAAGGCTTTTGTTAATTCGTTGATGTTTATTTTCCCGTCATTAATGTCGCCATATCGGTCATTGTAAATACGCAGACGGTGAAAATTAAGACCCGCCGCTTCGACAAATTTCTGTTCTTCAAAGCCATCATTTTCAATGGCGGCGCGATTGGTTATAACTGTTGTGATGCCTTTTTCTTTGAGGGTTTTAATAGCCTCTAAACTTGGCTGGCTTGAGATATAGAAGTTTTTATATTTTATGATATTTTTAATACCGTCAAATGAGGTTATTTTAACCAATGAATTATCAATGAATTTATGAAATTTGGGAACCGCCCATGCGGAATTCATTCCTGCAGCTGTGGCCGCCTTAAGCGCGTCTTGTTTACTGTAGCCGTAATCACGGTATAAAATCATACCAAGCGATGACCCTGCCCGTTGACCGTGACTGCAATGGAGCATTATCTTCTGGCCTTTGGCTGTGGCCTCGTCAATGACGGTCTTGATTTTGCTTAAGGCATCATTGCTAAAATCTGCATTGAAATTCGGTGCCGTAAGGTAAGGAATTTGCATATAGCTAATGCCTTGGTCTTCAATCAATTTTCTTTCATTAAAACCAATATCTTCATTCAGTTCACGAATGTTTATCACCAGATTAAAGCCTTGATCTTTAAACATTTTAACCGTATCTGCGTCGGGTTGTGCCGCATATACCACATTGCCGAAGTAGGGTGTTATTAGTAAATTGCCAAAGGGTGTCTGTTGTTTTTCCGTTAAACGCGCCTGGTCGGATATAGCCACAGTCTGCGCCAGCGAACTATTGATCATAAGCAAAACAAAAGTAATTATTAGGCGAGATATTTTTAACATTATAAACCCCTAGGCAAAGATTATTTCTTTATAGAGCTGATATATTTATCATATATAGCGCCCGTCCCTTTACTGGTAAGGCCTGCTTTTTCTACATATTTGCGGGCTTCTTGTTGTGAAAAGCCGTAATCACGGTATAAAATAGAGCCTAAGGTTGCGGCGGCGCGCTGACCAGAGGCACAGTGAAGAAGAATTTTACTGTTTGCGGCATTGGCAGCTTCAATCACTTGTTTAATTTGTGTGACCGCATCATCATCAACAGATCTTTCTTTATCATTAATACTGCCTTTAAGATAAGAGATTTGTACAAATGATATGCCATTTTTTTCGATCAGTTTACGAGCATCAAAACCAACCGGTTCATCATCATAACGCACGCTTAAAACCATCTTAAAACCTTGATCTTTTAACATGGCAATGGTCGCTGCGTCAGGCTGGCGGCTGTAAACCACATTGCCCAAATAGGGGGTTTTATCCAAATTGCCAAAGGGAGCTTGGTGTTTTTCTGTGATTAAGTCTGCATTTTGGCCATTGACTGTCCCACTGAGCAAAAATACTGAGCATAAAACCAGTATCATGGTTTTTAAAAGAGGGTTTACGATCTTAAACATAATGATTATCTTTCTAGTTTAGAGAATTTATATAATTATTGTGAATTGTAATTAAAGTTTCGCTGGTAAGTCCTGCTTGTTTAGCCAGATTAAGAGCATCTTGCTTTGAATAACCATAATCGCGGTATAATGTGGCACCAAGTACGGACCCTGCGCGCTGTGAATGGGTGCAGTGAAGCATCATTTTCGTGCCGTTTTGACCCGCCGCTATGACAACCTCCATAATTTCACTCAACGCATCATCGCTAATCTCTCTACCCTTCATATAAGGGATTTGAATAAAGGAAATGCCCTGTTTTTCAACGGCTTTTCTTTCATTATAGCCAGTTTTTTCGTTGAATCCCCTAATACTCAACACCAGTTTAATGTCACGTTCTTTAAGCATGGTTATGGTATCTTTATCAGGTTGATCAGAAAAAACCACATGGCCAAACTGGCTTACATGTTGCAAATTTCCGAATGTTGCCTGGACGCCGCCTTCTGCCAGTGTCGCTGTTTGGGCTACTGAAAAATTACTCAGTATGATTATAGAAAGGAGTGAAAATATAAGCCCGAGGGTGATTTTTTTTAAATTCATAATAAAATTTTCTCAATGTGATTAGGATCAGAAAATTATAGATATTTTATCAACATCAATCAATGAAATTAAATTGATCAATGATCTATATTCTCTTTTTGTTCTCTTTTGTTCTTGACTGTTCTTATTAGGGCGTGTAAACAGTATTTAGATTAATTGATTATTGGAGAACGTAATGGATATATTTATAAACATCATGGGTTACTGCTTTATACCCTTTTTAATGTTACTTGTGGCGGATGGGTTTAAGCAAATATATCATGGATTGATGAGCCATTACCGAATGGATATTGGTAAGGTTCGCGAATATTCTTTTGACCTCAAACTTCATGAAAATTTTAAAGATCATGGTTTTAGACGTCTCAATAAGGAAATATGTTGATATTGATAATGAAAAGGCCGAACGCTTTGGCGCTTATAACCGCATTTTATTTTTTTAACTGATCAAAGCGTTTAAATTCATAACCTATCGACCATTCTATCATGGTTCGGTATAATTCCTCTGTAAGCTGCTGATTTGCACCGACTTTTTGGCAATGGCTCATGACCTTATTGATCACATCCTCTACGCGTTCTTTATCACGGACTAAGGCGCGTTGTGGTTTGATATGAGCGGCTTGATCCATATAATTTTGACGAATGGCGATCAATTCGACTATTTTCTGGTCGAGTTGATCAATTTCAACTCTAAGATCCGTCATGTTGTCACAGGTTTCTATTTTTAAGGCGAATTTATTTTTTAGATCATCAAGGCTCATGGGCGCGCTCATTTTGAATATAGTCCATTACTTATTTTATTTTTATTTGAATTTAAAGGTAAATACTATTATTATGCCTTTATCTGTCATTTTGGGGAAAATAAACATTTTTAATCGAACTTATTGTGGTTGCTTTATTTTAAATCAATGCACACTAGGATATGAATGGCATTAATGGAATTTAAAA
>CALDNY010000207.1 GCA_937914685.1 uncultured Kordiimonadaceae bacterium | reverse complement strand
TGGTCACGTCTACCAAATTATGGCTGGATTTTTGCGCATAACCGAGAACAATTTTACCGTTGCCGCGACCGATCGCTTGAAAACTTGTGCGCCGACGGCTGTGAAGCGGGCTCATTTTTAACGGCGCAACCTCTATATCATTTAGACCATGATTGATAAGTGCCTTTTTAATAAGATCGCTTTTCCATGATTTATAATATTGTTCTGATACATGTTGAAGTGCACAACCCCCACACTTGGTAAAATGCGCGCATTGCGCTATCACCCGGTGAGGTGATGGTTGTTCAACAGCAACAAGACGCCCTTTATTGCCCGTCACTGTCACCTCAACAACGTCACCTGTAACGCTGAAAGGCACATAAATCGGGCCATGATCTGAATGAACAATACCGTCGCCGTTACCGCCGAGTTCGTCAATTATCAGTTTTTGGTTCATACTTCGCCCCGATTAAAAATTCTATATTACCTTGTGGCCCTTTAATTGGACTGGTGGTGAGGCCGATCACATTCCACCCTTCCATATCATCATTAATCCATTTTTCTATTTTCTGGCATACTTGGATATGTAGTTCAGGATCACGCACCACACCTCCCTTACCTACATTGGCTTTACCCACTTCAAATTGCGGCTTAATCAGCGCCACTAAAATACAATTTTCTGCGGCCCGAGCCATGGCCGCAGGAAGCACGGTTTGAAGGCCTATAAAACTTGCGTCACAAACAATCATATTAACAGTTTCTGGTATTTCTTGTGCCGTTAAATAACGGGCATTGGTTTTTTCTAAGACAATTACCCGTGGGTCTTGGCGTATTTTCCAAGCCAGCTGACCATGCCCCACATCAATAGCGTAAACTTTTTTTGCACCGTGAAACAAACAAACATCCGTAAACCCCCCTGTTGAAGCGCCAACATCTATCACTGTTAGGTCTGTTAAATTAAGATCAAATTCTTCTATGGCTTGCACCAATTTCAAGCCGCCACGACTAACCCAAGGGTGTTGTTTACCTCTGACTTCTAGGGCTACGTCTTGATTTAATTGTTGGCCAGATTTTTCAATTTTTTTTTCGCCACTAAAAACCACACCTGCCATAATATAGGCTTGCGCTCGTGAGCGACTTTGAGCGAGGCCCCGTTCCACAAGTATTTGATCTGCTCTTTTCTTAGCCATTAATTTGTGATGAATTTATATCGTTGTGACCAAGCCCATGAAGCGCGGTTTTAACAATATCGTTTGCCGTAAGCCCTGCCTGTTGATACATTTTTTCTGGGCTATTTTGTTCAATGAAAATATCTGGTAAATTCAGAGTTCGTACTTTCAATCCATGCTCCATAAGTCCTTCATTGCTGAGAAAATTAAGAACATGGCTGCCAAAGCCGCCTATTGAGCCTTCTTCTATGGTAATAAGAATATCATGTTCTATCGCCAGTTTGCGGATCATCTCAAGGTCAAGTGGTTTGGCAAAACGGGCGTCGGCCACCGTGCAGGAAAGTCCCTTTGCCGCCAATTCATCGGCAGCTTTTAAGGATGCTTCTAAACGTGTACCAAGGGACAGTATGGCAATTTGTTTGCCTTTTCTGACAATACGGCCTTTTCCAATTTCAAGCACTTGAGCCTTTTTGGGAATATTGACCCCCGTGCCTTCACCGCGAGGATAACGCACTGCCGATGGACCGCTATTATGGGCTGCCGCCGTTGCAACCATATTGGTCAGTTCCGCTTCATCAGCGGCGGCCATCACCACCATATTGGGCAGAGAGGCAAGGTAAGTTACATCGAATGATCCCGCGTGTGTTGGCCCGTCCGCACCAACCAGTCCCGCGCGATCAATGGCAAAACGCACTGGCAGATTTTGTACCGCCACATCATGAACCACCTGATCATAGGCCCGTTGTAAGAATGTTGAATATATGGTCGCAAACGGTTTAAATCCTTCACAAGCCAGACCCGCAGCGAAAGTAACAGCATGTTGCTCGGCAATGCCCACATCAAAACATCTATCTGGGAATTCTTCGGCAAATTTATCAAGTCCCGTACCCGACGGCATCGCCGCCGTAATAGCAACAATTTTATCATCTTTGTGTGCTTCATTGATCAAGGCATTGGCAAATACATTTGTATAGCTAGGCGCACTACCAACCGACTTTTTCTGAGTTCCCGTTCCCACATCAAAGGTAGAAACGCCGTGATATTTATCCGCAGCATTTTCAGCGTAAGAATAACCTTTCCCTTTTTGAGTGACCACATGAACAAGAATAGGTCCGCCACCTGCATCACGAACATTTTCAAGAACAGGCAATAAATGTTCCAAATTATGACCATCAACAGGCCCCACATAATAAAAACCTAGTTCTTCGAATAAGGTACCGCCCATTGCCATCCCACGGGCGTACTCTTCTGCTTTTTTGGCTCTTGAGCTAATGGGTTTTGGGAATTTTTTTACAATGGATTTAGCAAAATCACGCAAATTCAAATAAGACCTCGAAGAAAGTAATCGGGCAAGATAGGCGCTCATAGCACCAACTGGTGGCGCGATCGACATATCATTATCATTTAAAATAACAATCAGTCGGCTTTTTAAGGATCCCGCATTATTCATGGCTTCATACGCCATGCCTGCGCTCATAGCGCCATCACCGATAACAGCAATAATATTGTTCCCACCATTATTTAAATCACGCGCTACCGCCATGCCAAGACCAGCGGAAATTGATGTTGAGCTATGCCCTGCACCAAAAGGATCATATTCGCTTTCTGATCTTTTGGTAAAGCCCGCAAGGCCCTCACCTTTACGGATTGTCTGCATACGGTCGCGCCGTCCTGTCAGAATTTTATGAGGATAACATTGATGCCCCACATCCCAAATCAACTTATCATCAGGCGTATTAAAAACATAATGAAGGGCCGTGGTTAATTCAACCACACCAAGGCCTGCGCCCAAATGCCCCCCTGTGCGCGATACGCTATAAATCATATCGCGGCGCAATTCGTCGGCAAGCACTTGGAGCTGCTCAGGCTCTAATTTTCGAACATCTGCCGGAAAATTAATTTGATCCAACAATGGTGTTTCTGGTTTTCTGTTCATATTTTAAAATAGTGCCTTTATTATACTATATTCTACTGTCTTTAATTGCCCCATTTAATGGACGCGATTTATCACAAAACTAGCCAATGACCTTAACCTATCGGCCTTTTCATCAAATATCTGCAAAAATTGACAAGCCTCTTTTATCAACTCATGTGCATAGTCTCTCGCCGCCTTAGTCCCCATAAGGTCAACCAGCGTTGCTTTTCCAGCGGCAATATCTTTACCTGCGGTTTTTCCCATATCCTCAGTAGTTGCTTCTATATCTAGCAGATCATCAACTATCTGAAAAGCTAATCCAATATTATGCCCATAATCCTTTAATTTTAAACACCGCTCATCCGATACATTAGCCAGTATAGCACCCGCTTGACAGGAAAAAATAATCAAAGACCCCGTTTTAAGTTGTTGCATACGTATTATTTCACTTTGGTCCAAGTTTTGATTTTCAGCCTTTAAATCAATCATCTGCCCGCCGACCATTCCCAACGCGCCTATGGCTTGGCTAAGAGCCGTGATCAATTCTAAACGAACCCGTGGGTCGGGATGGGTTTTTTCATCTGCTAATATTTCAAAGGCAAGGGTCAATAAGGCATCACCGGCAAGAATGGCCGTTGCCTGATCAAATTTTTTATGAACCGAAGGCTGACCTCGGCGCATGTCATCATCATCCATAGCTGGCAGGTCATCATGAATTAGCGAATATGTATGCACGCATTCTACCGCCGCCGCGACCCTTAAAGCATACTGCTCTTCAATATCAAAAAGCGTCGCTGTAGCCATCACCAAAAAAGGCCTTAAACGCTTGCCACCACCCAACAATGCATAAGCCATAGCATCAATAACTTGCTGCTCCATGCCTATAGGTTGAGGCAATAAAGACAATAAACTATTTTCGATAATTTTTGCAGTTTCTTTGAGTGAATTTGTTGCTAATTCAGGGGATATATCCTGCATAGTCTACTATCCCTCATCAAGAGGGCTTGTGCTTAACGTGCCGTCCGCTGATGTGGTAATTTTTTCAATACGCGCTGTCGCATCTTTTAATTTATCTTCGCAGTGGGCTTTAAGATGGGTACCTCGTGTATAGATATCAATGGATTGCTCTAGCGATACTTGACCGCTTTCAAGATTTTTAACAATATCCTCAAGGGCCGACAATGCTTCTTCGAATTTCATTTCTTTTATATCATTAGGAATTTCACCAGAATTCTCTACCACGTCTTGCTCCTTAAATCTAAATCAACATTTTTATTTCGGATTTAGCCCTTATAACGGATTTAGCTCTCATTCGCTAATGCCAAAACATGGGATTTAACACATTCACTTAATATTACAAGATTATATCCTCCTTCCAAGGAGGATACAAGGCGACCTTTTGCATATATTTGGGCTATTTTTACCAATTCTTGGGTTAACCAATGAAAATCATCAACCTCCAGATTCATATCTGCCAAAGGATCTAATCTATGGCCATCAAAGCCAGCTGAAATCAATATTATATCTGGCTTGAAGGCACAAAGTTCGGGAAAAATACGGTTTTCGTAGGCCTTTCTTATGGCATTGCTGCCGCTTCCTGCCGCGAGTGGCACATTGACGATCACGCCGCGCCCCTTATCATAAATATGACCAGTACCCGGATAAAGGGGCGATTGGTGGGTTGAGGCATAAAATAAACCTTTGGTTTTTTCGACAACGCTTTGTGTACCATTGCCGTGATGAACATCAAAATCAATGATTGCCACCTTATGACAAAAATATTTACTTCTGGCATAAAGTGCTGCAATCGCTAGCGAATTAAATAAACAAAATCCCATGGCGGTTTCCGGTTCAGCGTGATGACCGGGAGGGCGTACTGCACAAAACACATTTTGAAATTTACCGTTCATAACCAAATCAACGGCCTGACAGGTTGCCCCGACCGCGCGCAGAACAGCTTCTTTTGACCCTGATGAAAGATAAGTATCTTTATCGATCATAAAATGACCTTGCGATGGAATATGATCAAAGATGGTTTTAATATAGTCGGCACTGTGAACTAATTTTAATTGATCTATTGATGCTTTTTGGGCCTCGATAAATACAAGTGCGGCAAATTGTGGGTCTTCCAAGGCCGCCAATATCACATTCAGGCGTTCCTCACATTCAGGATGGCCAGGCGGTGAAATATGCGCTGCGCAATCCTTATGGCTGATTATTGCCGTTGCCATATTATTTCTTGGCGGCGTCGTATTTTGCTTTTTCTTCGGCTACTAATTCTTTCTTTGATAGTTTTCCAACGGCTGTTTTTGGGAGTTCTGAGCGAAACTCGATTTGCGATGGTCGTTCATGCTTGCCTATTTTAGGCTTGATGAAGGCCATTAATTCTTCTGCACTTAAACTATCATTTAAATTTTTTAATTTAACAAATGCCTTTGGTGTTTCGCCAAGATAATCATCCTTAATACCAATTACGGTCACCTCTTCGACCGCTGGATGTTCGTTAATCGCCTCTTCTATAATACGGGGGAAAACATTAAAACCACCAACAAGAATAAGGTCTTTATCGCGGTCCAAAATAAAGGTGAAACCTTCTTCGTCCATATAACCGATATCACCTGTTCTCAAAATATCACCGATCATCACTTTTTCGGTTGCCTCTGGTTTTTGCCAATAGCCCAACATCACTTGTGGGCCGCGAATGGAAATTTCACCTTTTTCGCCGATGGCTAAAACCCGCCCTCTTTCCTCGCGGTCCATAATAAAGACTTCGGTAGCAGGCAAAGGCAATCCGATTGAGCCCGCTTTGCCCCCCACGTCAATAGGGCTCGAATGCGTGACTGGAGAGGCCTCTGTAAGGCCGTATCCTTCGGTTATTACGAGACCGAAACGATCAATATATTGCTGTCTCAAATCCACAGGAAGTGGTGCGCCACCAGACATGGCCGTTTTAAATTTTCCAATACCAATTTTATCAGCATCTTTATGATTGGCTAAGGCCGTATACATGGTGGGAACGCCTGAAAATAAGCTAATGTCTTCTTTGATCAGCAATTTGACCGCCTCTTCCACCTCAAATTTTGGAACAATAACAATCCGCGCGCCAAGGCGAATTCCTAAATTAAGCACAACGGTTAAGGCAAAAATATGAAAAAATGGCAAAAAGGCCACAATATTCTCACTGCCAAAGTCATAACCAGGCGACCAGACCTCTGTTTGGCGCATATTGATATATAAATTGGAATGACTGAGCATTGCCCCTTTTGGAACACCCGTTGTACCTCCTGTATATTGAAGCACGGCGATATCCTGATCAGGATTAATTTGTTGTGGTACGTAAGCGCCATCATTTTTACAAAAATCGCCAAAATCCATGTGAAGATCGTCTTTTACCACGGAGGCGATAGCGCTTCTTTTAAAAATATTAAAGAGCATGTTCTTTGGAAAAGGTAAAATTTCGCAAAATGAACTAACAATCAGTTTTTTAATGCGGCTCTGTTCAGAAACTCTTCTAATTTTTGAATATAACGCCTCTAGGCCTACTGTGACCATAATATCGGTTTGAGAATCTTCTACCTGATGTAAAAGCTCTCTTTCTGAATAGAGCGGGCTATAATTTACAACCGTACCTCCCGCTTTAGAAATGGCAAAGAAAGCAATGACAAACTGTGGGCAATTGGGTAAAAACAAGCCTACTTTTACACCTTTTTTGACCCCTAATTGTTGAAAAGATTTACAAGCGCAATTGATCAGATTTTGTAATTGTCCGTAAGTCCATGTTTTACCCATAAAATCCAAAGCAATATTATTGGGAATTTTATTGGCCGTATCATCAACAATATCACATAAAGGTTTTCCAACAAATTTCATGTCCCATTTTACATGTTTGGGATAATGGGCTAACCAAGGTCGTTCACTCATATTTCTTCCTAATTTTCAAACCGGTTCTACAAAAAAATCTGGCATAAGTGTTGCGGTTTCATCAATGGCATATTTAGCCAGATCCGTAATACCTGCACTTGCCAAGACTTCGTCATCAATATAAAAATTTCCGCTATGTTCGCGCGCGTCCTGATTTAATATTATATAAGCCGCATCGGCCATAATTTCGGAGGTACGACAGCCCTTTATGGCCTGATCACCGCCTAGTAAATTTTTAACTGCGGCCGTGGCGATCGCCGTTCTAGGCCATAAAGCGTTAAAGGCAATGCCGTCACGTTTAAATTCTTTAGCCATACCAAGTACGCACATGCTCATGCCGAATTTTGCCATAGTATAAGCCACATGAGGGCCAAACCATTTAGCATCCATATTTAAAGGTGGCGAAAGATTAAGAACTTGGGGATTATCAGATTTTTTCAAATGGGGAATGCAGGCTTTAGAAACCATAAAAGTACCGCGAGTGTTGACATTATGCATTAAATCATAACGTTTCATATCTGTGTGCAATGTGGGGGTTAATGATATGGCACTGGCATTATTGATCAACACATCAATGCCACCAAAAGTATCAACTGTTTTTTGAACCGCCTCATTGACCATATCTTCATCACGAATATCAACTTGACAGGCTAACCCCTTGCCGCCGGCGGCCTCAATTTGCTCAATAGCGCTATAAATAGTACCTTCAAGTTTGGGATGGGGTGTTGTGGTTTTTGCCGCAATAGTGACATTGGCTCCATCAGCCGCACAACGCAAGGCAATCGCAAGGCCAATGCCGCGGCTTCCCCCCGTTACGAAAACTGTTTTACCTTTTAAATTCGTCATATTTTCCCCTTTAAAATAATGATGCCATATTTTTGTGCTTTAACTATAATGGTTTCGCTTGTGCATCATTTATGTAACAATTATAGAACAATATTAAAGCAAATTTATCAAGTGTAATATAAAACAATGATCCGAAAACACATATATAAACCGACCAAGGATATATTAAGACAAGCGAGCGCACTTTTAAAATCTGGCGAACTTGTATCTTTTGCCACGGAAACCGTCTACGGACTTGGAGCTGATGCGACTAATAGCATGGCGGTGGCAAAAATATTTGCCCTAAAAAACCGTCCTCAGTTTAATCCGCTTATTGTTCATATCTCAGAACCTGATCAAGCTCAATATTATGTAAAGATCAATGATTTGGCAAAAAAATTAAGCGATGCTTTTTGGCCGGGCCCCTTCACTATGGTTTTGCCGTTATTGGAAAATCATCCCTTATCAGATTTAATAACAGCAGGGCTCAATACTGTTGCTATTCGCGTTCCCAAAAACGCCACCGCTCACCAATTATTACAAGAATTCAAGGGTCCGATTGCCGCTCCGAGCGCCAATCTATCGGGGAAAATAAGCCCAACAACGGCCGAACATGTGGCAGATGAATTTGGCTCTGAGCTAAAAATGATCATTGATGGTGGGGCATGTGAAAAAGGCATTGAATCAACCATTATTCAGGTGTTAGATGACCAAGTGGCTTTACTTCGTCCGGGAAATATTACCGTAGAAGATATAGAAAAAATAACAAAAACTCAGGTCATTATATCCGCTGACAATAATGAAGCTCCCCTTTCGCCTGGTCAACTTAAAAGTCATTACGCACCAGAAACAAAACTTATTTTAAATGTGATACAGCCAAAATCAAACCAATGTTTGCTTGGCTTTGGTCAGATAGAGATTGATCAAGATACATATCTTTTAAATTTAAGTCCTAGCGGCGATTTGACCGAGGCTGCTGCAAATTTATTTTCCATGTTACGCACTCTTGATCAAATGAATTTTAGTTCCATCGCCGTTAGCCCAATTCCTCATACTGGACTTGGACTTGCCATTAATGATAGATTGAAGCGCGCCGCCGCATCAAAGGATGAAATATAATATGGCAATTGAGCCCCAACATATTACAAAATTAAAGGAGATTGCCGGGCCAAAAGGATGGAGCGATGATCAAACCATAATAGCCCCTCATCTTGTTGAGCCACGGGATAAATTTTCTGGTGTGACGCCGTTGTTGTTATTGCCTGATAGTACACAAAATGTTTCAAAACTGGTAACATATTGTAATCAAAACAAAATTAAGGTCGTCCCTCAAGGAGGCAATACAGGCCTTGTTGGTGGCGGTGTCCCTGATGGCAGCGGTAATGAGATTATTATTAATTTAAAACGGCTCAATAAAATCAGATCTGAAGATGTCCTTAATCACACAATCACCGTTGATAGTGGCGTGATACTATCTGATCTTCATGATGCTGTCGAAAAGATCAATTTCCAGTTTCCCCTCCATCTCGCCTCGGAAGGCTCAACTATGATTGGCGGTAATATTTCGACAAATGCTGGCGGTATCAATGTTCTGCATTACGGTGTCACCCGTGATTTAATATTAGGATTAGAGATTGTGTTGCCTTCGGGGGAAATATTATCTGATTTAACAGGCCTTCGTAAAGATAATACAGGGTATGATTTAAAACAATTATTTATCGGAGCGGAAGGCACACTAGGCATCGTTACGGGTGCGACATTAAAATTATACCCAAGTCATTTGCAAAAGAATACAGCCTTCGTTGCCATAAAAAATCCGCAAAGTGCCATTGAACTTTTAAGTCTCGCCCGTAAAATCAGTGGTGACAATCTAATCGCCTTTGAAATACTGCCGCGCATAGGTCTTGATTTTACCATCAAACATATGGCCGGTTGTTGTGATCCATTGGCGGAAAAATACCCATGGTATATTCTTATGGAATGCGCGACCTCCTTAGAAAAAGACTTGCTTGACCTTGAAATTCTATTAGAAAGAATTCTTGAGACAGCCTTAAATAAAGACTTGGTCCTTGATGGGGTTATTGCCAAAAATATGGCGGAAACAAAAGCCTTATGGAACTTACGGGAGTCTATGTCAGAAGCGCAAAAATTCGAAGGCGGCAGCATTAAGCATGATATTTCTGTGCCCGTGTCAAAAATTCCACAATTTATAGAATTGGCAAGCGCCGCAGTCATAAAAAAACTGCCCGGTATTCGCCCTGTGCCCTTTGGTCACATTGGCGATGGCAACATCCATTTTAATCTCTCACAGCCTTTGGGTATGGAAAAATCCGAATATCTAGCGCTTTGGCAACAAATCAACAGCATCGTCCATGATATCGTCCACTCGCTCGGCGGTAGCATTAGCGCCGAGCATGGTATTGGTATTTTAAAAGTTCAGGAACTTGAACGTTATAAGCCTGAGATTGATTTAAAAATCATGCGTACCCTTAAAAAAGCCATTGATCCCAACAATATCATGAACCCTGGGCGGGTTATTTCTTTAAAATAACCCCTATAAAATATTAAATTAAATTTTGAATAGCGCACTGGCATTAGACGATCTAATTGCCTTACATTGATCGATGGGTAGAGCGTCAGTATTGGCCAATGCCCCCGAAGTATCAAAAACCTGATGAGGCCAGTCTGAGCCAAACATCACACGATCCGCACCAACAATGGATATGAGATATTGTAATGCTCTGGGGTCATAATTAATACAATCATAGTATATGTGACGCAGATAATCAGTAGGCTTTCTTTCCATTTTTCGCCGCGAAGCTAATTCAACCTCATCGCCTTTTTCAAAACGTCCTACCAGATAAGGCAAAGCACCCCCACCGTGGGAAGCAATCAGCTTTAAATTAGGGTAGCTATCAAAAAATCCGTCAAAAATCATGCGTGTAACCGCCAAAGTCGTATCAAACATAAATCCAACCGACCAGCTTAAATCATATTTACCCATATCCATAACATCGACCCCCGGTGGGTCCGTAGGGTGCAGAAGAACCGGTAGAGAACGCCGGTCAATCTCTTTCCAAATCTCTGCAAAAAATGGATCCGTTAAACTACGACCCGCAATATTTGCCAGCACCATAACACCGCTGGCACCAAGGTCACAGCACCGTTTCAATTCTTCGATGGCCCGTTCAGGATATTGCCAAGGAAGTGATGCGTACCAACGAATTCGGTCTGGGTAAATTCGTTGAGCTTCGACCATACTATCATTTGATACCTTGGCTGCCCGACAGCTGACCTCTTCGCCTCCCCAATAAACGTTAGGGCATGTAAGCGAGACAATGGAAATATCTATACCAGTTGCATCCATTTGCTTAATCCGCAGATCATAATCAAAATGACCTGGCTGGGGAAAGGCAACTGGTGTCGAGCCTCTAAAAATTTCCTCCTTACCATCAGGACGCGTTTGAATATTATATTCACCGCCTTCGGCGCGTAGAATGTCAAACCATTCGCGAGTGTAGGCATGAGTGTGGACGTCAATGATTGTCATTTTTATTACTCCGGTTCTTTTTCATCTTAGTGTTATAATATACCATAGCATCTTTACAATGGGCTAACAATGAACGCAAGTTAAGAAAAATACTATTTTCATTTGAGTTTTTTATGGGATTTGGATATTTTTATAGTGCAAAAACACGCTGCGCATTATCGCCGCGAACGGCGTGTTTTACATCCTCAGGCAGGTTATTGACACGACCAAGACAGCCTTCCATATCACCTAGATTAAAAGGATAATCAGATCCATACATAACATGTCCCGCACCACCAACTTTAACGCATAACTCCAGAGCTTCCTGAGCATAAGTCACGCTATCATAATAAATATGTTTTAAATATTCACTTGGCGGGCGGCTGATTTTAACCTTGGCTCTTTGTGTGGTTTCATAAACCTTGTCAAAACGACCCGCTAGATAAGGTAATGTGGCCCCCGCGTGAGAGGCTATTAGTTTTAAATTGGGGAAACGATCAAAAAAACCATCAAAAATCATTTTTGATACAGCTAAAGTCGTATCAATCATAAAACCTGTTGAGGCTATTAAAGCATAACGATCCAGTTCCATCAATTCCGTGCCAATCGGAAAAGTAGGATGAACCAGAACCGGTAAGGCGCGTTTATCAATTTCCTGCCAAATTGGCTCAAACAAAGGGTCCGTTAAATGACGCCCATTGATACTGCCGTGAGTAATGATCGCCACCGCGCCAAGATCACAAGCCCGTTTGATTTCCTCAATAGCGCGCTGTGGATATTCCCACGGCAGGACAGCCATCCAACGAATGTGATTTGGGTATTTTTTTTGCGCTGCCGCAAATTCATTATTGACCATTTTAGCGGCTTCCAAGCTGGTATCGTCATTGCCCCAAAGCACTCCAGGAGGCGGCATAGAAACAACAGCCATATCCACCCCTGCCTTTTTCATATTATCAATACGAAGGTCAAAATCAAAATGAGCATCTTCTAAAACACAGAAACTGGCACCCTTGTAAAAAACTGTTTGAGGACTATCCAAACTTTCATGGACTTCGAGATCAGGGCCGCCATTTTCTTTAATTAACTTTAACCATCCCGCCGTGTACATATGTGTATGGACATCAATTACTTTACTCATCATTTTCCCTCATTTAGTTTTTTATTGACGCTACAGTTTGTTCTCGCTCTCAAAACGGCGTCTTTACTATTAATCTTCAAAGTAAGGCGTGGGGCGGGGCAATGGCAAGATTTATTTGGACGCCACTATTTCTGGCTCAACAACAGGGTCGCCATTTTCCTTAAAAAAAGGCGAAGGTCTATGTTTTCCTTTTATTTTCCCCATCAGTATTTTGCCAATCACTCTGAGGGTCAGACCCAAAGGAAATCCTTTATTATATCGTTCAGCAGGAAGTCCGTCTTTGGCGAAATTACCTTGCACATAG
>CALDNY010000206.1 GCA_937914685.1 uncultured Kordiimonadaceae bacterium | reverse complement strand
AGGGCGTGACATGCGATCAACAAAATAATCAGTACGAATAAACTTAGCCCCAGCAAATTTAGCAACATCGAGGGAGGCTTTTGGATCATTCAATAAAATTTCACAGCCAATGATACAAGATGTGCTCGCTTCAACGAGAGCTTTGCTCACCTGCTTCATGGCCTCAATGGTTGAGGCAGAGGCCAGCACTTGATGAGGTCTGTCATATTCATTTTCGATCAACGCGCCGTCAATGCCATGCTGTTCTAATATTTTCAAATCATTAAGGGCGCTTTTTATAATCGCTTCTATTCCCGGTGATCCTTGATAATTAGGCAGTGGAGGCAAATGGATCATGCCTATAATCGGTTTTTGTGAAGGAAATATATTGCTAAACCTGCTCATTTTTTGCTTTCTTTAATCTTAAATAAACGGGTATAGCGCTCAGTGATAAAACAATGCCGACCAGACTATCTAATGGATTATAAATCACAGCGCTGACCATAAACATGGACATTATGATAATGAATATGGCCGGAACAAATGGATAACCGGGGGTACGAAAACTTTCTGGCTTGCTTAATCGGGGTCTTAAAATAAAAATACTCGATACCACCATAATATTAATGCACTGCAATGGCACCACAAGAAAGCCTACAATGCGCGAAAAAGTTCCAAAAAATAATATGGCAATAATGGCAATAGCCGCAGAATAAAGCAGCGCCCCAGTCGGTACTGATCTTTTTGGTGATAAATAGGAGAGCGCATTAAAAAATGGCCCTAAGAAAGTTTTTGAAGCGGCCTCCTTAAATCCTGAAACTGTGGCATAATAAAGCCGAGGAATTGACATAATTAAACCTCCAAGAGCACCAAAAATTGACACCCACATCAGCACGCTAATTATAATTGATCCTGTTTCTCCGAAGGCTGCTTTAGCAACGCTCATGGCGACCAAGGTCGGATTTTCACGCATAAAATCTAACGAAACAACCCGTAAAAATGCATAATTGACCAGTAAATACATCAAGGTAATGAACACGACCCCAAACCCCATGGCCAAGGGCAGGTTTTTTTGTGGATTTTTAACTTCTCCTGCAAGATGAGAGGCATCAGCCCAGCCATCATAAGTAAAAAGCACCACTGCAACGCCAAGACCGATCACTCGTATGGTGGCAAACAATCCATCATCGGCTTCACCAACACTCGTCACCACCTCTAGAGGCGCAGGGGCGGCAAAAAAGATAGCCCCCACCACCAAGGCCATGATACCGCCGATTTTAGCAGCGGTAATGATGACCTGAGTACCGCCCCCCCATTCGGCGCCCCTTAAATTAACAGCAACAAAGAATAAAATGGCGCTAATAGCCCAGACAATACGCAGACTATCCGATTGAATACCAAGCATTTGATTGGCAAGTTCGCCAAATAAAATGGCGATGCCAGCAATTGAGCCGGGGCCACTGATTAATATTTGCACCCACCCTTGAAAAAAGCCCGCAAATGGACCGTAAGCCTCTGTCGCGGAATGATACATAACCCCCGGACGCGGCAATAATATGGAAAGTTCCGCCAATGTCAGCGCGCCGCATAATGTAATAAGTCCGCATAAGCCCCAAAAGAAATAAACTTGCCAATGTGCCACCGCCACACTGGCCAGCTCCCCCGGTGTAAAAAATAGCCCAGAACCAACCATATTGCCTGTAACGATGGCGAATATGGTAGCGAAACCTAATTTGCGCTGTAAGCTCATAACGACTTCCTTTTGATCATATTAAGTGACATGTAGAGGCATGGTCATGCAATGAGCGCCGCCATTTCCTTTAAACAGTGTGTCGCTCGGAAAGGTCGATACTTGCCAGCCATATTTTGCCATTTCTAACCCTAGGCGTGAGGCACATTCAAAACCAATGGCTTTTTTGCTTTGGTTGGTTACCACTAAATTCAAATGGCCGCCGCGCATTTCTTGCTCATCAATTTCGATCACTTTAATGTTTCTGAGTTCTAGATATTCGCTGAACATAATGTGACGTGGTTCATCTTCTCCTGCTTTAAATAATCGACAAGGTAGAATATTAAGGGGTGCTAGGTGAGCAATCGCGAGGTTTTCGTCTAATGTCATATAAAGGCCGTCAATATGAATATGACCCGGCGGCAACGGTACTTCGAGAAAATATTCCACTTCTGAACACAAAATTAAATCGCGTAAGGCCTTTGTTCCCGACTGGTTCGCGCGATCACAAATGGAGGCGACAACCGTATCTTCGCCGATCATGGTGACACCACCGCCTTCTAAAAAATGTGGACAATCAATTGACCCTAGAATAGGAATTCCCATTCTTTTAAGAGCGCGACCAACAATATCTTGATCGCCCCAACGGCCTAAAAGTTTTGGCCCTAATAAAACGGCACCACTATGAAATACCGCCGCCAAATCGCGAGTATAGGTCATATTTGGACGATGTTTGATAAAATTGATCGAATCTTCATCGTCTTTGAGAATATCCGTTAAAAACACACATTCAACACCGTGCGCATTAAATTGTGAAACCATAGCGTCATATTCAGCCACAAAAACATCACGATTTACCGGCGCGTCAAAATTAAATACATCCAAGTTTTGGTCATTAACAACATCAAGTTCTACTCCCGGGCGATGCATTAAGACACTTTCAAGATCACCATAAGCGCTAATAACGCCCCACTTTCGATTTTCCATGATTTCCTCATCTTTTTATATTTTTATGCTCTTAGCATTAAGTAGAATCGACTTGCCTGTCAAATTAAAGTCAGTACAGTTGATTTAAGGTCGAATAATAATAATGGGGAAATAGTTTTATGGCAAAAACGCAAGCTAATCACAGCACTGGTGTTCAAGACGTTAAACAGTTGGGTATATGGGCTTCTATAGCTAGCCTTTCCTATGTCTTTTGGATATGTGGTGGCATGGAAATGATTGAACGGCTTGCCTTTTATGGGGCGAGGCAGGTTTCTGGACTTTATGCAACCGACAGTCAAGCCAACGGCGGACTTGGCGTTACAGAAACAGACCTTGGTACTATTTTTCTCGTGTGGGCGATTGTTCAAACATGGGTTCCTGTGGCCACGGGCGGCATTTCTGATCGTTTTGGTTATAAAGAAACCATATTTGCCTCTACAGTTTTTAAAATAATGGGTTATTTATTGATGGCCCTTTACCCCACTTATTGGGGTTTTATGGCAGGCGCAGTAACGCTTGCTTTTGGCACGGGTATTTTTAAACCGGGGATACAAGCCACCATCGTCAAAAGCACAGACCGCACCAATAGTTCTATGGCCTGGGGGATTTTTTATCAAACCGTCAATATTGGTGGCTGGATTGGACCATTGATCGCGGTGCGCTTACAAATACTGGCTTGGGATCAAGTATTTTTTGCTTGCGCCCTTATCATTTGTGTTAATTTTCTGCTGCTGCTTACTTATAAGGAACCCGACAAGCAATCCCGCCTTGCCCACCGTGCCAAAGTTAAATCCGGTGAAATAACAGAAAAATCACTATGGAAAGAAAGTTTAATTGAGCTTAAAAATCCAATTTTACTTTGGTATATAGTACTGTTTTCAGGCTTTTGGTTTATGTTGATGTTCTTTTGGGATGTGGCACCACTTTATTTTAGAGACTGGGTCGATACAGCACCACTGGTGGTCAGCTGGTTTGGTGATGGAGGCACACAAAACGAGACTATAATATTCCTACTTGGTATGTCAGAAGATGGAAAATCAATCACACCTATTGGCATGATCAGCTATAATTCACTGTTGATTATGACCATCTGTTTTATTGTGGCGGGCCTTTCTGCTAAGATCAAAGCAACCAATAGCATGGCCATTGGGACTTTCCTTGCCTCTGCCGCGCTCATAATCATGGGAATGTTTAATATTGCTTGGATTATTGTGATTGGCATTTTCATTTTTTCAATAGGGGAAATACTGTCATCCCCCAAATGTTATGAATTTATTGGTAATATTGCCCCCATGCAGAAAAAAGCCATGTATCTTGGTTTTACGCAGCTACCCATTGGTATAGGCTGGGCCGCGGAAAGTTTCGTGGGGCCTTATCTTTACGGTCAATGGGCCTCAAAAGAACAAATTTCAAGAAAAGTGCTTTTTGAAAACGGCATGGCTCAAAATGATATTATTGCCATACCAGGCGGGGAAGCGTTTGATAGGTTGGTCGAATTTTCCGCTCAAAGTGCCGATAGGTTGACCACACAATTATACTTGAGCCACAATATTGGCCAAGTCTGGTATTTAATGGCTGTGGTGGGCATTATTTCAGCCTTTGGTATGCTTATTTACGGAAAATGGACTTACAAGATTGCCAGTATTTCAGTGGAAGAAAAGAGCTGATTTTAAAGAGGATATGTTTAAAAAATACAGTCTATCCATCGACTTAATTCTATTATAGTATCATTATTGTAAATATAGTTTTTGCTATTAACTCAATGGAGATATCGCCGCGTTGAAAGAAAAAGAACTTAGACTCTCTTTAGTTTATTATGGCGGCGTATCACTCGCCGTTTATATGCACGGTATTGCCGAAGAAATACTGAAACTTGTCCGTGCATCAAAAGTCTTTCATCAAAAAAAAGGGCCCCTTTCAAACGAGCACGACAGGTACGATAACTGCTGTCCCAATCCGTCTTACGATACTGATACAGAACGATTATATTACGAGCTTTTCAGCGCTTTATCGTCAAAAATTAAATTAAGAGTGGTTGTTGATACTATTTCAGGATCCTCCGCCGGCGGTATTAACGGTATATTTCTCGCCCGCGCTCTCGCCCATGATTTAAGTTTAACACCACAGCGAAAAATGTGGATCGAGCTTGCTGATGTGCTTCAATTAATGGATGATCAGACCATCGCTTCTCGGTGGAGTAAATTTTATCTCTATCCTATTCTTTTACTTCTTGGCTGGAGACGCTTGAGAAAATTTTTCCCAAGCCAAGAAATTAGAGAAAAAGTATCTATTTTTCTGCGTTCTCGTTGGTTAGAGCCACCCTTTTCAGGGGAAACCATGTTAGGATGGATGTTGGATGCCGCCCAAGCACAGGGCAAATCAGGAGGAACGGCTGATAAGCCAGCAAGCAGCCTGATGCCTCCTGGTCATCATTTGGAATTAACCGTCAGTTTGACCAACTTTTTTGGTAAGCAACAGACTATCACTTTAAATGATCCTCCTGAAATTTTAGAACGTGAATATAGAACCACTTTAAGATTTAAATATTTTTGTTCGCCCAATGGGAACATTGACAGTGAATTAGCGGATGATAATATTCCCGGCCTTGCATTTGCCGCACGGGCCACATCATCCTTTCCGGGAGCTTTTCCGCCCGCAAACCTCGCAGATTTATCAAAAATTTTAGAAAAACGTCAAGAAACATGGGACGGCAAAGACACCTTTATGGCGCGAAACGCGCCCCAATTTCAAAATCGCGGCGCCAAAGCGGAAAATATAAATTTCATTGATGGAAGTGTCGTTAATAACAAACCATTCGCAGAAGTGATTGCAACTCTTTCTGATCACCCTGCCCACCGCGAAGTAGAGCGACGCATTATATATATTGATCCATCACCAGATCATTTAATAACCAAGGACAACTCAAAAGCACCCGGTTTTTTTCATACTCTATTTGATGCCATCGTAACGATACCTGGCAATGAGCCGATCCGTGATGATCTACGGCAATTAAACTCTCATAATCTCAGGGCCCTTAGACTTCAAAATGTCATGAATAGCCTTAAAGCAGATATTGATCCCATCTTTGAAAATCTGGTGACTTTAGAAACCACTCAACATATTAGCACGCCTTTGATGGTCTCATGGCGCGAAAAAGTAAACGCAACCGCCGCAGGGCAAGCTGGTTATGCTTATTCTGGCTATTTATACTTAAAGTTATATTATTTATTAGACAGTATTATAAAATTTTTGTCGCCGCCAGAACTTGTCAGAGGCGTTAAGTCCGACATCCATATCCGCGCTATTATACTGCGTTGGGCTTCTGAAAATAACATCTGGATAGCCGATAAAGGCAGCAAAGATAAATTAGATATATTAGCCATTGTTCGAATGTTACGAGGTTTAGATATTGATTTTAGAGTTCGACGTCTGCGTTTCATTATCAAGTATATTAACGAATCTTATCAAAAATTTGATGGACAAAAAGATCATTCAAATGATCTGGATCATCTCAATGACCTAAAGAAACTAACCTACCATTTTATTGGTGAATTTAAATCTTGTTGGCTTGCCCCTTCCCCACTTAAAGATGGAAAAGAATTTTCAACCATAGACGATGTCAATTCGACCGTTGAACATATGATAAATCTTTGGAATCTAGAAGAAAAAGACCTTGAATTTGATGATGCTTTTAGCCAAACCATTAATAATATTCATGATCAAAGCCTCCGTCTTGAAATTATTCGGGGGTATCTTGGATTTCCATTTTACGACGTCCTAACTTTACCCTTATTACAAACTACCGACCTTACCGAAATTGACACAATATTGGTCAACCGAATAAGCCCTGATGACCGTTCCTCAATCCCATGGCCCAACGAGGAAAGCGTTTTACAAGGCACACTTCTTGGTAATTTTGGTGCTTTCTTTCAACGTAGTGCCCGTGAAAATGACCATATCTGGGGGCGATTACATGCGAGCGAACGCCTCGTCGATTTTATTATAGAGAGTGCAAAGGTCAGTAATTTTGCAGATGATTTTAATATAACAGATTTTAAAAAACGCCTTTTCCAAACGATTTTACAATCGGAAAAACCCCATATAAAAGCAGGGTTAGAAGACTTTAAACGCATAAAAGCACTGGTTGATTCCATAAAATAGCAGCACCATTTTAAATATTAACTTCTGATACGAAGGGCGGGCAATGTTATAATGGCATGAGTCCCCACACCCACTTCACTGGTCAATTTAAAGTCGCCATTGTGTAATTCGATTAAGTTTTTAACAATTGATAATCCTAATCCGGTTCCCTCTTGATCTAATCTATGGTCATCCTGACTTTGCTCAAAAGGATTTAAGACATGATCAATACGCTCGGCGGGTATGCCAATGCCATTATCAATAATTTCTATTTTTATATCGCCGTTGCCTTGCTTATCAAAAAGGCATTTAATTGTGCCATTATCATTGGTGAATTTAATTGAATTTGATAATAAATTTATAATAACGCGCTTAAAGGCATGTTCATCGCCTAAAAATTTAACACTATCATCTTCTTCGAATTGGATATTAATATTTTTTGGCGAAGCTTGAGAAGAAAGCATTTTAATTGCCTCTTTTATACAATTCCCTAATGAAAACTCAGTCTCATCCAAATGCCACTTTCCCGCTTCAATTTTTGACAAATCAAGAATGTCTTTAATGACAACCGCCAAATGTTCTCCGCTTTTTTTGATGTCATATAAATATTCTTTGTGCTTTAAAGAAAAAACCTCCCCACCCACTCCTAATATCATTGCTTCTGAAAAGCCAATTATTGCATTCAAAGGGGTTCGTATTTCATGGCTCATATTAGCGAGAAATTTTGATTTGGCAGCATTAGATATTTCAGCAACCATCTGTGCATTTTCTGCTCTTTTTTGTGAAAATAGTAAATTTCTTTCGACAGAAATTCTCCGTTCTACTTCCCTTCTCAAACTGCTATTCCAAATGAGAACGATCAGAATGACAATTGTAGCAATGATAATGATTTTCCAAACCAATTGGTAATTCACTTTATTTTCAATTTTAAGGGAAAGC
>CALDNY010000205.1 GCA_937914685.1 uncultured Kordiimonadaceae bacterium | reverse complement strand
ATTAAAGAACAATAATATATAATATTTTAAAATAATCTAAGGTCTATCATTGACAGAATTCCTCTAAAAATGAATACTGCCCATCGAAATTGGAGAATAAAAAAATGACGAACCGAAGTGCCGATAATTTAATTTCTTTTCAAGGGGAGCCTGGCGCTTATTCAAATTTAGCCAGCAAAGCTTTATTTCCCAACATGGAAGTCATGCCTTGTAGAACTTTTGAAGACGCTCTGGCCAGTGTTGATGAAAAAAAAGTGAAATATGCCGTTATTCCCATTGAAAATAGCGTCGCTGGTAGGGTTGCGGATATTCATTATCTTATTCCTCATTCAAGTTTACATATTGTCGGCGAATATTTTTTGCGCATTAATCACCATTTACTGGCTATACCCGGCACTAAATTAGAAGACGTTAAAATCGTCCGAAGTCACGAACAGGCCCTTGGTCAATGTCGGAAAACCCTTGATAGTTTAGGAATTTCACGAGAAGTTTACGCCGACACCGCCGCCGCCGCCAAACATGTGGCAGAACTTTCTGACCCGAGCATCGGTGCTATTGCCTCTTCATTAGCGGGGGAGATTTACGGCCTAGAATCCATAAAAAAAGACATTGAAGATGCCAGTCATAACACCACACGATTTGTTGTTTTTTCCCGTGAGCCTTTAAAAGACTTACCCCTCGGCGCGCCAACCATGACATCGTTTATTTTTCAAGTTAGAAACACCCCTGCGGCTCTTTATAAAGTTATGGGCGGCTTTGCTACTAACGGTATCAATATGACAAAACTTGAAAGCTATCAATTAGGTGGTGAGATTTCGGCGACCCAGTTTTACGCCGACATCGAAGGACATCCAGATGACATTGGTGTGAAGAACGCTTTCGAAGAATTAGAATTTTTTACCGACGTTTTCCGCATTTTAGGAAGCTATCCCCAATCTCAATACCGTATTGATAAGCGAGAATAATCAATCACTATATAGCCAAAATTCTAGTAAATGTCGGGCAATAGCAAGCTTAGGGGGTAGACGAAATTGATCGTCGCCTCCTGAACTTATCACTTTGCTTATTTGTTGCTTACTAAACCACTGAGCATCTTCCAATTCATCATCCAGACAAATATCATCATTTATAGCACACCCAACAACACCGATCATAAGTGACGAAGGAAAAGGCCAAGGTTGACTTTTGACATATTGAACATCGCCAATTTCAATCCCCGCCTCTTCTAAAACTTCGCGCCGCACTGCTTCTTCAATGGTTTCGCCCGGCTCCATAAATCCTGCTAATGCAGAATAAACCCCTTTTCTAAAATGTGGCCCGCGCCCAAGCAAACATTTATCTTTATAGGTCACCATCATAATGACCACAGGGTCTACCCTTGGAAAATGTTCAGAGCCACAACCCTCACATTTCCTGACATAGCCGCCTTTGTGACCATATGTTTTGACGCCACAATTGGCACAAAAACGGTGCCGATTATGCCAATCAAGCAACATTTTTCCACGCGCTAATAATGAAGGAGTTTTTGAATAACCTTTTTCACAAGCATTATGGGCAATTAATCTTAAATCCAAAAACTGTATGTGATTTGCCAACGCATGCTGATCTGGTGTTTCAACTGCAAAATAGGCATGGTCATCATCTTTGCCTAAAAATATTTTCTCCGTGAGCGAAAAATCTAAGATAATTTCATGATTGAGAAAATAAGGTTTTGACAAATCATTGATATCCATTGCCGCCTGCCCATTTTGATAAAGCACATAACGCGAGCGTTTGTGTGTCATTAATTTAGTCAGTTCATTTTCATTGGCGCGTAAATGGTCGCAGGGATCAAGGGGAAATTTTGCAAAAATACAGTCGTCTTCATAGAACATTTATTTTTCCTTAAAATCAAACCCTGCCATAAATAAATTTCAATTGCCAGTTTCTAAATGGGTCTTGAAAAATTTGACTTGAAAACTCAATTAAAAAAGACCATATAGAAGCCGAGAGGTTGGCGGACAGTTTACTCGCCAATCCGGCCAGACCTGGAAGGGAGCAACCGTAACGAGATCGCTGGGTTGTCCAATCTCTCACTTTTCCTAAAAAAAATAAAATAAATCCATATCCCCTATAGCAATCACGCCATAGTAAATTTATAATCAATTTAATACTGATTCATACATTGACTGAGGTTTAAAAATTTAATGTCCGACATAACTGAAAAAGATACCCATTATAGAGTGCTAGCCCGAAAATATCGGCCTCTTGATTTTGCGGAACTTATCGGACAAGACGCAATGGTTCGCACCCTTTCCAATGCCATCGAAACGGGAAGGATTGCCCATGCCTTTATCCTTACTGGGGTGCGCGGAATTGGTAAAACCACGACAGCCCGTATCATTGCCAAAGCGTTAAACTGCATTGGCGAAGACGGCACAGGAAGTGCAACGATTGAGCCCTGCGGTGTCTGTGATAATTGTGTGTCCATTAGCGAATCACGCCATATTGATGTGATGGAGATGGACGCGGCCAGCCGAACAGGTATTGATGATATTCGCGAAATTATTGACGGCGTTAAATATGCCTCAACCACCGCTCGCTTTAAGATTTACATCATCGACGAAATTCATATGTTATCGCGCAATGCTTTCAATGCACTTTTAAAAACATTGGAAGAGCCGCCAGAACATGTAAAATTCATTTTCGCCACTACCGAAATTCGTAAAGTCCCGGTTACCGTCCTAAGCCGTTGCCAACGTTTTGATCTGCGTCGTATATCTATCGAAGAATTAATGGGCCATTATTCAAAGATTGCTGTTCTTGAGAATTGTCAAATCGAAGAACCGGCCCTTGGTTTAATTGCCCGCGCCGCTGAAGGGTCCGTTCGCGACGGACTTTCGCTTTTGGACCAAGCCTTTGCCCACGGAGCTGGAAAAGTAAGCGAAGAACAAGTTCGTGATATGCTCGGTCTTGCCGATCGCACGCAAGTCTTAGACCTTTATAAGGATATACTCGGTGGAAAAACGGCTGATGCCTTAGCAAAATTACGACATCAATATCATCACGGTGCCGACCCTGCAGTTATCATTCAAGATATGTTAGAGCTCACCCATTGGCTGACCCGCTTAAAAGTAGTGCCCGATGCAGGCGATGATCTTGTCACATCAGAAGCAGAACGCAAAGATGGGCTGTTGATGTCATCAGAACTCACCATTCCTGTGCTCACCCGCACATGGCAAATGCTCCTTAAAGGAAATGAAGAAGTCCGTCGCTCACCCAATCCTATTGCCGCCGCAGAAATGATCATTGTCCGCTTAACCTATAGCGCCAATCTGCCCACACCAGAAGATTTAGTAAAACAGATTAAAAATAATCCTAACCCAACCGTTTCAACAGCGACTTCAAGTGGTGGGGCTAGTGCGCCAATACATAATCCAGAGAGCACAAGTGTCCACATTGAAAATGGTAATAACGAACCAACCGCACCTCAAGCCTTTAACGTCATACAAGGAAGTGGACAAGCTGCCGTTCGTATCTGTGATCCATTAGCACCCCAAGAAGAATATGTCACATCACCCAATAGTTTTGAGGAGCTGGTTAAATTATTCGAAGCTCAGGGCGAACCTGATATTGCTTATCATTTAAATGATAATGTTCGCCCCGTTAGTTATAATAAAGGGCGTATTGATATTAGGCCCACTAGCCGACTACCAAAAGATATCATTACCCGCATGTCTTCTTTGTTGCAAAAATGGACGGGTCAAAAGTGGCTTATTTCTCTTTCTAACGAAGAAGGCGAAGACAGTCTTTACCAGCAAGATCGAGCCGAGCAATCAGCCATAAGTGAGATGGTTGGGGAAAATGAACTGATTAAAGCGGTTCTTGCCACTTTTGAAGGGGCGAGCATTGCAGATATTCATAGAATAAAAGATGAATTTTTAATATCTAACCTGAATGCTGACAGTGACTATCTGATTAGTGCCAATGAGTTTGGACTTGATGACGACGAATAGAATAGAGCACTGTTCGATTATTTTTTGTTATTATATAAGGAAAATGCCATGAAAAACCTCGGCAAAATGATGAAGCAAGCCCAAGAAATGAAGGGCAAAATGGAACAGATGCAAGAAGAATTGCAAAAATCTGAACATAGCGGCACCTCTGGTGGCGGCATGGTAAGCCTTACTTTAAACGGTAAATTTCAAATGCGGGATTTAAAAATTGACCCCAGTATTTTCAATAACGATGACGTGCAAATGGTCGAAGATCTTATCATTGCGGCCTTTAACGATGCCAAACGTAAAGTAGATGAATTTAATAAAAGCGAAATGGCCAAATTAACAGGCGGCCTAGAGCTGCCCGAAGGTATCAGTTTACCCTTTTAATATTTAAGCGATTTTATGTATAAACCATCATCCAATAATAATGAACTTGATCATCTGATCAGCTTACTGAGTAAAGTGCCTAGTCTTGGCCCTCGCTCCGCCCGTCGCGCTGCCCTTCAATTAATTAAGCAAAAAGAAACATTAATGCGCCCTTTAGCGAGCGCCTTATCCAATGTGGCTGATAATGTTCATCCTTGTACTATATGTGGTAATCTTGATGTTAATAATCCTTGCCATATTTGCCAAAGCAATAAAAGAGACCAAAGCATTATTTGCGTCATCGAAGATGTCTCAGATCTTTGGGCATTGGAGCGCTCTGGAGCATTTCGTGGTTTATATCATGTGCTTGGTGGCACATTATCTGCCCTCGATGGTGTCGGGCCAGATGATCTAAATATTAAATCCTTATTATCAAGAGCTGAAAACCCACAATTACAAGAAATCATAATTGCCACAAACGCCACCGTGGGTGGGCAAACAACCGCCCATTATATAACAGAACAAATGAAAAACCTTGCCATTACCATAACAAGATTAGCCCACGGCGTGCCCATCGGCGGTGAACTCGATTATTTAGATGATGGCACACTAACCACCGCCCTTAATGCAAGAAGACCCTTTTAAAGGATTGCTTAAATTTAACGATTTTGACGAATAATATTGATCAATTATGAGAAACCTTGTCTTAAATCAATTTTATTCCCTGATTTTTTATTATAACTATCCTTATAACGAAAAGGTAAAGTAAAAGAATAAGAATATATTTGTACTTATAACAAGAACCTTATAACATACTTTTAAGTTATTCACTCTGAAGCCTACTGATCTAAATTTTTAAAACTTTAAAAACATGATCGGATGGCCGTGGAATTATTCCGCCGGGTTATGCTGGAAACATCGTAGCCTCCCGTATTGGAAAAGAGAAATAAAGCAATGCTTACTGATAAATTTGATAGAACATTTCCCTATTTACGCCTCTCCATCACCGAGGTTTGTAATTTTAGTTGCCAATATTGTCTGCCCAATGGCTACCAAAAATCTAATGGCCCATCTTTTTTAAGCCAAGATGAAATTAACCGATTGGTTGATGCCTTCATTGAGCTTGGCGTATGGAAAATACGCCTTACAGGCGGCGAACCATCCATTCGCAAAGATTTCACCGACATTGCCCGTATGATTGCGGCAAAACCCGGCATTGAAACCATGGCCTTTACCACTAACGGTTATAAATTAAAAGAAAATGCACAAACTTGGCGTGATGCAGGTCTCAATGCTATCAATATCAGTATAGATAGCCTTAATGCTAAGAAATTCCACCAAATCACTGGCCATAATCGCATGGCGGAAATTCGTGATGGAATTGATAAAGCCATCGAGGTGGGTTTTGATAAAATTAAAATTAATGTGGTGCTGCTTAAAGCTATTAATGATGATGAGCTTGATCTCTACCTTGACTATGTTAAAGATACGCCCGTTAGCGTACGTTATATCGAACTCATGCAAACTGGCGATAACCTTCACTATTTTAATAAATATCATTTGAGCGCGGAGCACATCAAGACCCAATTAATAGAACGTGGTTGGGTTGAAAATATTCGCGCCATCGGTGCTGGCCCTGCTGTTAATTTTAGCCACTCTGATTATGCTGGCTCCATTGGTTTAATAGCGCCTTATTCAAAAGATTTCTGTAGCGGCTGCAACAGGCTTCGCATTACATCCACTGGCGATTTGCGTCTTTGTTTGTTTGGTAATGTCGGTGTTCCGCTTCGCCATATGTTGCAAAATGATGATCAAAAAGAAGACTTAAAAGCGGCCATAGCCAAACAACTAAATTATAAAGCCTCCACACATTTTCTGGCTATGGGCGATACAGGAATTTTGAGCAATCTTTCTTCAACGGGGGGATAAGATATAAAAATCAAGTTCGCAGAATTAACCACCAGCCTTCGTCTTAGCAAAGATGAATTTAATATCCTTCTTGATAAGGGGATATTATCTGAAGAAATATTATTCCCAAACGAAGCAAAACTGCGCTTTCAACTCACCCTTAGTCTTGAAAAATCTCTTATATTCAAAGATAGTTTTTTGAAAATAGCCCTACCAGAAAAAACGATTCGCAGTCACACACCAGCAAAAATAGGCCTCACCTTTGAATTTCCTTTAAATAGCAAACAGTCCCATAAAGTTATTTTTGAAGTTGATATTAAAAAGCCTCGGCTTGGCTCTAAAGCTCCTGCGCACCGCTAAAATATTATAAATTCACATATTAAATAAACAAATTCATATAATATCTATATTATTGATTGAATTAATAGACGTAGGCATATAGAAAATTAGTGAGAATTTGCATATAAGAAATAACTGTTATATGATAATATAACGTATAAATTAACGGGTATAGTTTTTTGGTCATTTCAATATTCATAGATATATGAGAAAATGTTGAAATAACCAAAATATTTAAAGCATAGTATTTAAGGAAATAAGATGACTAAAGAAGAAAATTCACCATCGGCTGAAATGACAAAAAGATCATTTTTGCAATCTGTTGGCATGATAAGCGGTACAGCTGCGGTTATGACAGCGCTACAAGGTTGGGATATGGGTTTTGCCTCGGACATGGATCGTCCCCCAGTATTATCAAACGAAGGGAATGGCAAAAAACTTATAATTCTAGGGGCTGGTCTTTCAGGAATGGTAATGGCCTATGAAATGGGTAAAAAGGGCTATAAATGCCAGATCATTGAAGCTCGAAATTACGCAGGCGGCCGCTGTGTATCTGCCCGTAAAGGCTCGGTGATCCAAGAAATAAATGGTGAAAAACAAGTTTGTAACTTTAAAGATGGCAATTACATAAATTACGGCCCATGGCGTATTCCTGCGGAACATAAATCAACAATTCATTATTGTCGTACCTTAAATGTACCGCTCGAAGTCATGATCAATAAATCCAATAAGGCCTATTATTATTCAGAAAATATAGAAGGCCCCCTTAAAGGACAAAAAATTCGCCAAGGCGATGCGGATACTGACTTTAAAGGTTATGAAACTGAATTATTGGCCAAAGTGGCAGATCAAGGTGCTCTTGATCAAATTATCTCAACAGAAGATAAAGAAAGGCTTTTAGAGCATTTAAAAGAAACGGGCCTTATTGATCAAAAAGAACTTAATTATCGCGCCAACCGTGCACGCGGCCACAGCGTATATCCTGGTGCTGCTACAAATTATGGCGTCCTTTCAGAACCATATTCATTGGAAGAAACCCTTTCAATTAGACAAGCAAGCCGCAGCGACACCGCGGATCATCCCGCCGTCATGTTCCAAGCTGTTGGCGGCATGGACCAAATTGCTCAAGGATTAAAGAAAGCCTTAAGTAAAAAAACCATTCGATATAATTCGGAAGTGACCAATATTATACAAAATGATGATGGTGTTGAAATTACCTATGAAGATACTGAAACGGGCAAAGTCAGAACAGAAAAAGGCGATTATGTAGTTTCAACAATTCCCCTTGGTGTTTTAACAAAAATAAATTCAAATATGAACGAAGCTTTCAAGAAAGCTCTAACAGCAACACGTTCTAACCCTGCTTGTAAAATGGGAGTGGAAATGAACCGTCGTTTCTGGGAAGAAGATGAAATGATATATGGCGGTAACACAAGCACCGATATCCCCGGCCAACGCCAAATTGGTTACCCATCTGGAGGCATGTTTAGCGATAGCGGCGTTCTATTGGGCTATTATTCAATTGGTGCCTCAGCTATTCCTGTCAGTAATTTATCGACGCAAGAACGTATTGAGTTTGCTATTTCTGCTGGTGAAAAAGTCCATCCTGGTCGATATAGAAAACACTTTACCGGTCAGGCTATGTCAGTGGCATGGCATAAAATGAAATATAATCTTGCGGGTTGGCAAAATTGGACAAAACGGGGCCGTGAACGGGCATTCCCGCTGGTCTATAAAGGGGACAAACGCATCTTTATTGCTGGTAATATAGCCTCCCCGGCCCTTGGTGGTTGGATGGCTGGCGCGATTGAGGGTGCTTGGTCTACCATGGAAGTTATTGATAAGCGTGTTTCTCAACAGGGATAAAATAATGAAAATATATTTAAAATTATTTTTGGCTGTTATTGGCTCGTCTGCATTATTAGCCCCCACGTTTGCACAAGACTTTTTAGAACAAGGTGCAACAATTTACGAAGAATATTGCGAAGCCTGTCATCAAGTGGACGGAGTAGGCTTCGAAGACACTTATCCAGCGTTAAAAGGCAATAAATTTGTTCAAGGTGATAAAGAAGAATTGATCTATTTAATTCTTGAAGGTCGTGCGGGAATGCCGACCTTTATTGCCGACCTTGAAAAAGACCAACTGACCACGATCTTAAATTACATTCGAAATAGTTGGGGAAATAAAGCAGAGTTGATTGAACAAGAGCAAATGGACGAATTATACGAGGGCATAGCCGAAGAAGATGATGGCTTTGGAAGTGGCAATTAATCATTTTTACATACTACGATTTACGCCACATTTTATTGCCAAAAAATAATAATTCTATAAGCTCAAACCTAATGACATTCACAACCACTCAAACGTATAAATTTCTAGGGAGAATAATAATGTTAAAATTAAATAAAATTGCCGTCTCTGCTGCTCTTTGTGGAGCGATGATGATGGGCATGGTTTTTACGGCAAATGCTCAGAACGCCATTAAGCGAAACGACGAAGGACGCTTCTTTTATTCCACCATCGAAGTGCCAGCCCATGCGGATGCTCTTTTCGTTAGTGGTAAAGGCCCCGGTGCCATCAATCCAGATGCACCGCGCGCTGAACAAACATACGGTGATACTGAAACACAGGCCCGCAGTACTTTTAACAAGATTAAAGGTGCCGTTGAAAAAGCCGGCTGGAGCATGGGAGATATCGTCATGGTCCGCGTTTATCTAGTTGCTGACGAAAAATTAGGAAAAATGGACTTTGCTGGATTTAACAAAGCATTCGCAGAGTTTTTTGGCACAGAAGATCAACCCAACAAGCCAGTTCGTGCTGTTGTTGAAGTTGCTGGCCTTGCAGTTGGCGGCTGGAATATTGAAGTTGATGTCCGCGCCCATAGAATGCCAGCGGCAAAATAATTTAAAGATTAATTTCTTGTTGCAAAAAAAAGGCGCTGATTAATTTCAGTGCCTTTTTTATTTCATCCACTGGAAGAATTCGACCGTATAGCCACCAGGGTCTCGAATAAGAAAAGCACGAATAGGCGCCGTACTACTATTATATATTTCATGTTCTATCTTAATATTCTTAGCGTTTTTTATGGCACCATACCAATCATCAACCGCTTTTGAAACAATGCTGACCATAACGGCACTGTCCTTATTAGGTTTGTGAAATCCACCATCGCTGTCTTTAACAACACCAATAAAAGCACTATCTGTTAAAGCATAAATTTTCACCCATTGATCATCAAATGTTGCTTTTAGGTGTAAATCTCCTCCGTAAAATTCGACGGCCTTATCAAAATCATCTACGCTATAATAAAGCATGGTAATTTGTTCATCAATTTTTGGTAAATCCATGGTTGCGCTCAAGCTCCTATCTGTTTGTCCTTTATCCATTTGTATGGGCATACTACTACATCCTTGCGGCTTCTGATTTTCGCCTAGGGTTTCAAAATCTAAAAATGAGGTAGAGGCATAAGTGGCTATTGTAGGGATAATACCAACATAATCAGTATCCATCACCGCATGCTCTACTGCAATTTGATATGTATGCCCGCTCTCTAAGATCGTTTTATCAATTCTATAATTATTATCAGCAAATGTTAAATGCGGCCCGCCCCCAAAAGGCACACCGCTATGGGATATTTTTTCACCCTTGCAATTAGCGACAAAGGCAAAGATTAAATCATCGACATAGCCATTCTCATCTTTTGCGCCTTCCGTAAAAGGCGTCCAAGCAATAATTAAATCTTGCGCAGGGTTAATGTTATTTGAGGAAACTATTTCACCGTTTTGATATAAGCTTATGATCGGCGCTTTGGGAATACGCGTTTTACCATCTTGCTTATTGGATAAAATAACGGGAATATTAAGGGTGCTACCATCGCTTTCAAGATAGCGAAAGATATATTCGCCGTTGGGATAATGACTATCTAAATCCGTTTCTGAGCCATAACGCCCGCCGTGGGTTTCAAGTACCGTTGCATCATCAGAGAATTTCATCTGATCAATGTCAGGGTTATTAAGGGTTCCCTCGGTTATTTTTGCACCTTCTTTTACAAAAATTTCCGCAAAAAAATGATAATTAAGCATGGATTGTTCGCCCAATTCCGTTTGACGGTAATTGGCTGTTTTACCAAGCACCAAAAACTGCGTATCATCACCTTGTTCGGCATTTGCATTTAAGATAAACACCAGAAAGAAAAAAACAGAGCTGAGCCAATTTTTTATCATTATTTTTTCCTCTCCTTTATCAATAATTTTGGTTTACCTTTGATGTTAAAACCATATAGTAAAATAATAAAATACCCAAAAGTTTTTTAACACTATATGATCGCCCCATTAATAATAAAATGATAGATAACATGACAAAATCTTCAAAACAATTGGTAGAGAGCGCCCTAGAAAACATCGAAACAATTAGCATCGATCAAGCCAAACTTGCCCTCAATGATCCAAAGGTAACATTTGTTGATTTACGGGATATCCGTGAAGTTCAAACAACTGGCATGATCCCCGGGGCTTATCATATGCCGCGCGGCATGATTGAGTTTTGGGCCGATCCCGAAAGTCCTTATTATAAACCAATATTTTCAGGCGATAATAAATTCGTATTTTATTGTAGCAAAGGATGGCGTAGTGCGCTTGCCACACAGTCCGCCATGAATGTCGGCGTAAAAAATATCTGTCATATTGAAGGGGGCTTTAGCGCATGGGTCGAACAATGTTGTGATGTTGCTGAAAAACCCTTAGGGAAATCTCCTGCCGACAAAGAAGGCATTTATGATCTACTGCCCTTTGTCTTAAACCCCAATAATATCGCAAGATTTGAAAACGGGACAGTGCTTATTGGTGACAGACGCAAATACCCATTTTCCAAAGAATTTGTCACCTGTAAAACCGTTGATGACGTGGCAAAAGCTATTAAAGATATGGTTACCCAAGGCAGTGGCCCTTGGATGTCTGCGGTTAATGCTTTGCGGATTATATCCAGCCAAAATAGCGGTGATATTGCCAAGAAATTAACGCAAGCCCGCGATATTCTTGTGGCGACACGCCCCACTAATACAGCCATGGCAATGCGCCTTGATCAGGTTTTAGAAGTGGCGGGTACGGCGATCAAGCTTGGGGAAAATGTTGATGACGCCATTAAAAATAAGATCGATTGTATCAAGCAGGAAATATATGATAATTATGCAATTCGGGCTCGGGCGATGGCGGATTTGATTGAGGATGGTGACGGAATTCTTACCAATTGTTTTGGTGAAGCGGGGTTTGTATTATCGATTGCACTTGCAGCCCGAGACGGCAAGAATATAACTGTTTACGCTCCCGAAACAAGGCCCTATTTACAAGGCGCAAAGCTAACTGCGCCCTCCATTCATGAGCTAGGGGTCAATGTCAAACTTATCACTGATAATATGCCCGCGCATATTATGTCTGAGGGTAAAATTCAAAAATATATCACCGCCGCTGATTTGATCACGGTCGACGGGCATGTGGTTAATAAAATTGGCACTTATCAAAATGCCATTGCCGCTCACGTTCATGATATTCCCTATTTCGCATTTGCATGGGGGCGTGATGATGAAAAATTGAGCCGCGCCGATGTGGTGATTGAAGAACGCGACCCTGCGGAAATTCGCCGCGTGCTTGGCGTGCCTACGACCATAGATGAAATCGACGCGCGTTACCCAACATTTGATATTACGCCGCCCAAATTTATAGCCGGCATTATCACGGTCCATGGCGTCGTCAGTCCCTATGTTTTAAAGAATTATAAAAATTGGTAAAAGAAATTAAAAAGAGGAAAACTATATGCCTGTAGCATTGGTAGGAGGCACCGGAATATATAATTTACCGGGGATCGAGGTTGAAGAAAAACTAATAACCAATCAATATGGCACGGCCTTGGTTTATCTGGGTAAGGGCGAGTATGAAGATGTGGTGTTTTTAACCCGTCACGGCGCCGACCACACCACACCGCCCCATAAAGTAAATTACCGCGCCAATATCAAAGCATTAAAAGATTTAGGGGTTGCACGCATAATGTCCACCTACGCCGTGGGGGCGATTACCCGCGATTATCCGGTGATGGATTTAGCGGTGCTTCGTGATTTTCTCGATTTCACATCAGGCCGAGAATTTACATTTTTTGACGAAATAACAAGAGGTGTCGGCCATGTTGAAATGAGCGCGCCATTTTGCCCAATTATGAGCGCTAAGATTTTAGAATTAGCGCCCAAGCATGATATTAAATGCCATGATGGTGCCACCTATGTCGCGACCAATGGCCCGCGTTTTGAAAGCCCTGCTGAAATTAAAATGTATCAAATGTTAGGCGGTCATGTGGTTGGTATGACCTGTTGCCCTGAAGTGGTTTTGGCTGGAGAGTTAGGCATCAATTTCGCCGCAGTAGCCCTGCCGATAAATTTAGCGGCAGGCCTAGAGGATAAAATCACCATCGTTGAAGATAACATTGAAAAAGTACGCGCCAATATGGTCGCCCTTATGTTAGATGTGCTTAAAAATACCAGCGATGATCAATGCCAAGCGCCAATATTATTATAATTTTTTAAAAAACTAGGATCCTTCAATATGACTAAGAATAAAGTAAAACCACAACATGGTATGGGAACAATCGTTAATCATGTTGGCGAAGGCAACCATGACAAGCATGCGCATCTTATGCCGATTTATCAAACATCGACATTTGGCTTTGATACGGTCGAAGAAGCCGGCGAGGTTTTTGCAGGAAAAAAGAAGGGCTATGCTTATACAAGAACCCATAATCCTAATTATGATCATCTGGCCAACAAAATCGCCTATATGGAGGGGATAGATTTAATTCGCGCCTCTGCTAAAGCGGGTCAAGACAAAGAGCCATCAGAAATTGTCATGGGTAAAGTGACCTCATCAGGAATGGGAGCAACATCTGCAGCGGTTCTCGCCCACATCGGCAGTGGTGATAAAGCGATCGTCCAACGGGGGCTTTACGGAAATTCATTTAAATGGTGGTATCAATTAGCCCCACGCCTTGGCATTGAAGTTGTTTGGGTCACGGATATTAGCCCAGAGAATTTAGACAAAGTGATCAACGAAAACCCAGACGCCAAGCTGGTTTTCATTGAAACACCGTCAAATCCCAATATTGAAGTGATTGATTTAGAGAAATTAGTAAAATCCGCCCATGCCCACGATATTTGGGTGATGGTTGATAACACCTTTGCTACCCCCTTTCATCAACGGCCTTTAACTTTTGGCTGTGATGTGGTTATTCATTCAACATCAAAATATATTAGCGGCCACGGTCAAGTGATTGGCGGCGCGATTGTCAGTACTCACCTTGATTATATGGCGCCGGGTGGTAGCGGAGTTGGCCTTACTTTTAAAATGCTCGGCGTGGCACCAAGCCCGAAAGATACTTGGCTGATTAATGTTGGTCTTAAAACCTTTGAAATTCGTATGCAGCGTCATTCAAAAAATGCCATGGCCGTTGCCGAATGGTTGGAAAATAACCCAAAAGTCGCTAAAGTTTACTATCCGGGTTTACCGAGCGACCCCTATCATCAGCTTGCTAAAAAACAGATGATTAATGGCTTTGGCGGTATGGTGTCGTTTGAATTAAAAGGGGGGGTCGAAAATGGCATGGCCTTTACCAATGCGGTTACCATTCCCACATTGGCGGTTAGTTTGGGCAATGTGGATAGCTTAATACAACATCCCGCATCCATGACCCATAGTGCCACACCAAAAGAAGAACGAGAAAAAACCGGCATCACCGACAGTATCATTCGCCTTTCTGTGGGCATTGAGAATATTGAAGATTTGATTGCAGATTTGGAAAATGCCATGTTGGTGGTGAAGTAACCGCGAGGGACGGATCAAACAAAAGGGGATATAATGCCGCAGATTGAACTAAAAAATCTCAGCAAATCATATGATGGGGAGGTCGATGTTTTAAAATCCATCAACTTGACCATCAAAGACGGTGACTTTACCGTGCTTGTGGGGCCGTCTGGTTGCGGGAAAAGCACCACACTGCGGCTGTTAGCCGGATTAGAAAAAACCACAGGTGGCACTATTTTAGTCAACGGCGAAGACATTACCCATAAGCAACCCAAAGACCGCAATATGGCAATGGTTTTTCAAAATTACGCCCTTTATCCCCACATGAGTGTCGCCGATAATATCGGTTTTTCCCTTAAAGTTAGCGGTGTAAAAAAGGCCAAAATCGCCGAACGTGTCGCCGCCGTTGCCACCATGCTTGGCATCGAAGAATTGCTCAAACGCCGACCCAAAGATTTATCAGGCGGACAACGCCAACGGGTCGCCATTGGTCGCGCCATCGTTAAAGAAAGTGAAATATTCCTATTTGATGAACCGCTTTCCAATTTGGACGCGGCCCTGCGTGGAGGAATGCGGGTTGAGCTTTCTTTATTACATCAAAAACTTAAAAAAAATATGATCTATGTAACCCATGACCAAGTGGAAGCCATGACATTAGGCGATAAAATCATCGTCATGTCAGACGGTATTATCCAACAAGCCGGAACCCCAGAAGAAATTTTCACCAAACCCAAAAATAAATTTGTAGCAGGCTTTATCGGTAGCCCAATGATGAATTTCTTAGACGCGGTTATTGAAGAAGGCCACGCGGTTGGTGATGGCTTTCGCCTAGCACTCCCCGCTAAAGCCAGAGCGCTTGAGGGACAGAAAGTTTACTTTGGCATCCGACCAGAGAATATATCCTTTGAGGCTTCTGGTGATTTAAAAATGAAGATTTTAGTTTCAGAATATGTAGGCCAACATAAAAACGTCATCGCAGAAATCGGAACCGCCAAAGTCAATGTAACAGCCCCCGTCGATCAGGAAACGCTAGTTGGTGAGGTTTATGGATTTACCGTGGATATGAGCAAGGTTCATTTGTTTGATGCGCAAACGGGGGAAGCTGTTTAGGGAGGATGCTTAACCTCCAAAATGATTAGCCTCGACAGAACGAATAAAGCGCAAAATATTACTTACTGAATCAAAAATGAATCTTGCTTCATGCAACCCCATAATTTCATTATCATGAGCGAATGATCTATTATTTCTTACATCATTAAAAGCGTCAAAAATGCTAATACTACTTTTCATTATTCGCAAGGAAATCTCATGAATATCTGTTTCATTTTCCAGTAATTTTATATATTTACCTACCCTGCTATTTAGTGGTTCATTTTGATTGCACACTTCTCCTCGTAAAGAAACTAGATGAGAAAATTTCTTCATGCAGTATGTATGCAATCTATCCAAGGCCGCCTGTGGCTTGTCAGCAGATATATCACGATGTATTGAAGCTATTAATTCATCTAATGTTTCGTTCAGAATAAAATTTTCTAATGCATCGGTATTTGCAGTTTCAACAGCACCTTCTAATTTATATATAATCTTAAAATATAATTCGGACAAACTCGCGTCATCAATCGTTCCTCGTTTCTCTAAAATAGAAGCACGATAATCCCATAATGAACGAAGTATACGAGATACAATTCCTTCATTTTCAATTTCAATTAAGCTTCTTAATCTATTCCCTTTAGAAGTACCTTGAAATTTGTATTTCTCATCGTCGATATCTATTCCAAATTCTTCATCAAAATAAATTGAAAATGTTTTATCCGAAAAGTCCATGACATAACCTGGGCCATTACCTGTTTCAAAAACCTTCTTAAGAAGGGAAACTTCAGAGTGTTTTAATTTTGAAATATTATTTTCCTCATATTTTTAAGAATTTTTGATGATTCGCAAGAAGATGATAAATCATGGGAAGAT
>CALDNY010000204.1 GCA_937914685.1 uncultured Kordiimonadaceae bacterium | reverse complement strand
CACCAGAAAGTCATTTTCTGCAAGGTGATCTTCCATTATCTGAAGCGCGGCATAACCTTTTTCATGAATGTTAGGTATTTCGGCGCGGCGCGGCGTGTCTGGCGGTAACATAGTCAGTATATATTTGGCTACTGCCACAAACGGCTCATGTGAATATTGCTCAAAGCACATCCATTCCATAACCTTGGCCTGCTGCCATGTGTCTTTGGGAAAATATTTTGTGCCTTGCGCCAGATAATAAATTATCGCATTAGATTCAGCAAGGCAGCGGCCATCTTCAAATTGAAGTACTGGAATGCGGCCGTTTTTGTTGATATTATTAAGGTAATCTTCGGTGCGTGTAGCACCATTAACCACATCATATTGAATGGTTTTAAAATCTAGCTCAAGAAGTGATAAAAGCAGTCTTGCCTTATAAGCATTACCAGATTCCATATTATCGTGAAGTATAAGCATTTCATTCCTCTATTTTAACGATCAGATCTTCAATCTCTTGTCTGTATTGTAGCGGCAGGCCAATATTCTTTGTAATAGTGGCTAGTTTCCTGGCATATGTACTATTGATCGGAGGTGCCAGTGGTTCATAGGGGTTCAGAATATATACATCCGCTTCCACTTCCAAGCCATTTTGCAATATACAAGTGACAGCAGTCGGCTGATAATCGATGACAGATGGGGCAGAATAAAGCTGAGCAAGTTCCTCAAGTGGTAAGTTTATAATGGTTCCCCATACTTCGCTTGACTGTTGTGGAATTAAGGTTGCTCTGGAACCAAGTTTTAATCGGTAGTTTTTTAATTGGGCAATTCGTAAGGGGCCGGGGTTGTAGCCATCATTTTTGAGCAGTTCAGGATCCATAAAAAGGCCATAAAAGAAAACGGATTTCATATTCAATGTCTTAGGCTCCTTTATGATATTATTACAAATCCAGCAGTGGCTCACCCACATGGAGGAAGATTTTTTTCATCACGGTGGGTAAGGCGTATTTATCACTTTCATCAACTGGGCACCACTGCCCTTCCTGTAAGTTGATCATTTCTTCTAGGTCAAGTCGGACGATTTTAAGCTCAAGATGAAAGTGGGTGAATGTGTGGCGGACCATTCCTGGCAGTATTTCCCAATTGGCGATAATCGGTATACGGGGGTTGGGGAAATTATCCCAACTGTTGCTAGGAACCCATTCATCTGATGGCACTTCCATCATCCCGCCAAGCAGGCCTTTTTCAGGGCGACGTCTTAGCCATACTTGACCATCATACTCGGCCCAAAAAGCATAACCGCGCCGGGTTGGTCGTGCTTTTTTGCTAGTGCGGGCGGGAAGTTTAGTGGCCGTTCCCATTTCATGAGAGATGCAATCGCTTTGCCAAGGGCAGAGGTCGCATTTTAAGGTTTTTGGCGTACAAATAGTTGCCCCTAAATCCATGAGGGCCTGAGCATAATCACCGGGGCGATGGTTGGGGGTTAATTGTTCGGCATATTCCCTGATTTCTGGCCTAGAGTCTGGTAAGGGGGTCGTAATGTTAAAAGCTCTGGATATAACGCGTTCCACGTTGCCATCTATTACGGTTTCAGCATTGTCATAAACGATTGCAGCAATGGCCGCCGCCGTATAGGTGCCGATGCCAGGAAGTTTTAGTAAACCTTCATAGGTGTCGGGGAAAATTCCGTTAAAGTCTTGGCAAATAATTTGTGCACATTTATGTAAATTTCGCGCACGGGCATAATAACCAAGTCCTGCCCAAGTGGTCAAAACATCATCAAGCTCAGTCTTGGCTAATTTTTCAATGGTTGGCCATTGTTCCATGAATTTTTCAAAATAAGGGATCACTGTTACAACGGTTGTTTGTTGCAACATAATTTCACTAAGCCATACATGATAAGGATCAGGGCTAATACCGCCGATTTTATCCTCTGGGGAAATTCGCCACGGCAAAGTGCGAGCATTATGATCATACCAATCAAGCAGAGCATCAACTAGCTCTTCTTTTTTAAGCATCGTATCAGGATGATTACCCATATTTTTCCTGTTCTATAGAATCTTGCTATGAACTATACAATATTGTGTTTGTAAATCTAGTCAGGAGTTATTAACACTAAATTTTTACGAGTGATTTATCTGCTTTTTATAGCTTGAGGGTAAATTACCCGTTATAATGTCTTTATGGGTCAGCAACAAAAAAGTAAGCGTTCTTATAAAACTAATTCCATTGCCGATATCGCGCGCACTATTAACGGTCGTGCTTTTCGCCGTTTTGGTTTTGCTAAAAGCGATATTCATCTTCATTGGCATGAGATTGTCGGCTCAACTTTGGCAAAATCTAGCCTGCCTGAACGACTTGTGATACCTAAAAATATAGCTAAAGATGACGACAATGGTCAACAAAGAAGGGCAGGGGTGCTGCATATTCGAGTTGAAGGTAGCTTTGCCCCAGAAATGCAACATTTAGAGCTATTAGTCATTGATAAAATCAATGGCTATTATGGTTTTAAGGCCGTTGAAAGATTGGTTTTCAATCATGGGCCGGTAGAGACTAAGGCGGCTGAAAAAAAATACATAAAACCGATTCTTAGTGATTCTCAAGAAAAACAGCTTGATCATATGCTTAATCAGATTAAAGATGATCATTTACGGGCAAGTTTATATAAAGTAGGCGCCGAATTAATTGCTGTGGATAAAACCACGCAAACACAACAAATCAAACGCTTTGGCCGTCGTGGCAAGGGAAGTGCTGAGGTAAAAAAGGCTGATTAAACAAAGAAGTTTGAAACTTTTGTCATTCTTAACTTGATTTGTCAGGGAAATCATTTTTATATTAATAACAACATATTGTAGGTGAAGCATGCTAAAACAACTATATAAGCGAATATTGACTATTTTTATGAGTGTAACGGCTTTGGCCATATTGTCTTTTTCATTAACGGGATGTGATCAAGGATCCGTGGATAAGTCTGAAGAAAAAGCAGTATTAACAACAGAATCAGCCGCTGAGGAACCTGCCGCTCAAGAACCAACAGCACAAGAACCCGCAGCAGAGGCGTCCGCCTTAGATGAGCCAGAGAATGAAATGGCCTTTCTTGATTATGATATGGTTATTGGTGATAAAAACGCCCCTGTTGAAATAATTGAATATGCGTCATTCACGTGCAGTCACTGTGCTGTGTTTCACAATCAGGTTTTACCAAGGATAAAAGAAAAATATATTGATACCGGCAAAGCCAAGTTGGTTTTCAGAAGTTTTATGCTTAACCGGATTGATGCCAATATTTCTCAGCTGACACGCTGTGTTCCTGAAAAACGTTATTTTGCGTTTAATGACATTCTTTTTAACCGTCAGGATACTTGGTATAATGTTACCGAATATCTGAGCTTATCAGAAATTCACGGCCAAGAAAAAGCGTCGGAGATGTTCACAACAATGATTATGGAAGAAATTGATAAAATCTCCCGCCAAGTAGGCCTGAATAAGAAAAAAACGGACGCCTGCGGTACCAATGTGAAGATAGGGAAATATTTATTCGATGTGCAACAAGATGCTGTTGAAAAATATAAAATTAATGCCACACCAACTATCATTGTTAATGGCAAAACCGTATTGGGAAATGATTATAATGCGGTTGAAAAGGCAATCGAGGCCGCGCTAGATTAAATTTAAGGTCAATATTTAACCAAAGAACAGCTCAAAAGACAGCCAAAGACACGAAAGGGTACTTTTGCATTTTACACGACTAAGACTATCGGGGTTCAAATCATTTGTAGATCCCACTGAGCTGATAATCGAATCGGGACTAACCGGGATTGTCGGGCCAAATGGTTGTGGAAAATCAAATTTGCTAGAAGCTCTTAGATGGGTCATGGGCGAAAACTCCGCCAAAAGTATGCGCGGTGAGGGTATGGATGATGTTATTTTTGCGGGAACAACGAGCCGTCCTGCTCGTAATCTGGCCGAAGTAACATTGACCCTCGATAATGAAGATCGCACCGCACCGCCGGCCTTTAATGATGAACTTAGCTTAGAAATTTCAAGACGTATTGAGCGAGATAGCGGATCAGCTTACCGTATGAATAATAAAGAAATTCGCGGTAAAGATATTAAGCTTATGTTTGCGGATGCCTCCACCGGCGCCCATTCACCCTCTTTGGTAAGCCAAGGTCGGATTGGATCATTAATTAGCGCAAAACCAAAAGAACGCCGCGCCATATTGGAAGAAGCGGCAGGCATTAGCGGTCTTCATTCGCGCCGTAAGGAAGCGGAAAGTAAACTCAAGAGTACTAATAAGAACTTGGAACGCCTTAGTGACGTGGAAATTGGACTTAACGATCAAATCCGCAGTTTGAAAAACCAAGCACGCCAAGCGACACGTTATAAAAATGTTGCAGGCGATATTCGTAAACTTCAGTCAATGTTGCTTTATATTGAATGGCAAAATATTCAAAAAAATATTGCCAGGGCATCCACAGAAGAAACATCGGTAACTTTGCGTGTGGCTAAAGTGACCACCGAACTGGCTAAATTAAGCAAAGAACAAGCTATTTTAGCGGCCAAATTACCAGAATTGAGACATATTGAAGCCGAGGTCGCCGCCAAATTGCACCGCATTACTGTAAGCAGGGACGGCCTAGACGGTGAAGAACAGCGGGTTTTAGAAACGCAAAATAAACTTAAAACTTTATTAGAGCAAACCAACCACGACCAATTGCGCGAAAAAGAAACAATTCGTGATAGTGGGTCCATGATGGAACGGCTTGAAATTGAGAAAAAACTGATCGAGGACGAAATTGCAGGTTCTAGCGGTGATATTGATCAGCTTGCGAAGATGTTGGCCTTAAAGCAAGCCGATACTTTGGAAGCGGAACTCGCGCTTGAAGCCCTTCTTAACAAGCAGGCGGAGCGCAATGGGGAACGACTTAATTTCAATCGTGAAATCCTAGAACGTAAAGAGCAAATTGAAAGTTTGGAAGATCAAAAAATTACCATCGAAGAAAGACTTTCAAATCTAGAGAATAATAATCTATTCACCCAATCTTTAAGTGGAGCCGAAAAGAAATTAAATGCGGCTGAGCAAAATATTACCACATTACGTATAGAATTTAATGAGGCTGAGGATAAACGTCAAAAAATTCAACAAAATGAGCAAGATGCCCGTAGTTTTTTACAATCCTGTCAAGGAAAATTAGCGCGTCTTGAGGCGGAAAAACAAGCATTAGAAGAAGTTTTAAGTATCGATCATGACGAAGGCGGTGTGCCTCTTGTTGAAAAAATATCGGTAACAAAAGGCTATGAAATAGCATTGGGCGCGGCCCTTAATGTAGATTTAAACGCTAGCGACGATCAAGATTCCGCTATTCATTGGCGCGAACTTGCCCCGCTCAAAGGCAACCATGATTTTGCAAAATCTGTTAAAACGTTGGATCAATTTGTAAAAGCACCTGCGTTGCTTCAACGTCGATTAAGCCAAATTGGCGTTGTGGAAAGTGAAGCCGAGGCTCTTCTTTTGCTAAATGATTTAAAAGCAGGCCAAAGAGTGGTGACTTTACAGGGTGGTGTTTGGCGTTGGGACGGCTATTGTGTATCACCAGAAGCACCGTCAGGGGCGGCGGTGCGCTTGGCTCAGAAAAACAGATTAGAAAACATAATCGATGATTTTTCTAAAATAGAAAATGAAACAGCAAAAGCAAGCACCGCTCACAGCAGATTACAAAAAGAATTAGACCATATTAAAGTGGCGAGCCGCACCGTCCGTGATAATTGGCGCAGTGCCGATGACGTTGCCATCGAAGCCAGAAGAGAGCTTACCCAAACTGAAAAACTAGCCGCGCGTCACCAGTCAGAAGAAAGTGCCTTAAAGGACCGTTTAGCCCATATCATCAAAGATATTGAAGAACAGAATGTACGCTTCAATGCCGCCACTTTTAATTTGCAAAAATTGCCGGAAATGGTGGACCTTGAACAAGAAATTGTCGCAAAACGAGCCATCGTCGACGTTAAACGCGATGATTTCTCTAAAGCGCGTATCGCTCATGATAGTCACTATAATCAAAGCGAACTAAAACTTAATAGATTAGAGCAAATTAAGCTTGAATATGATAATTGGCTGATGCGGATCAAAAATGTCAATAATCATTTGGATAATCTATCAATACGTACCGATGAAATTAAAGCCGAATTGCTTGAGCTTGAAAATAGACCCGGTCAAATCGTTATAGAGCGCCGTAAATTAAATCAAATGATTGATGAAACGGGAATGGAGCGAAAAGCCGCCGCCATTAAATTGAATAATAGCGAAGAAGAATTAGCACAAAAAGAACGTGAAACGCGTGATGTGCAAAATCAATTAAGCGAAGCTCGTGAACAAAAAGTGCGATTAGAAACTAATCTAGAACAATATAACGAACAAAAAGAAAATCTAATCCGGCGCATTGATGAAGAGTTTGACTGTGAGCCTGCCAAGCTTTTTGCTCTAAGCGAACTTAAAGAAGGCGAAGAACTCCCTGATCAGCAAGTTTTTCACCAGAAACTAGAAAGACTTAAAATTGAGAGAGAGCAACTAGGGGCTGTTAACCTTCGCGCGGAGACGGAATTAGAAGAAATTAGCCAACAATTATCATTGTCTGTTGTTGAACGCGAAGAATTAGAAGAAGCCCTCAAACGTTTGAATAAGGCTATTTCTGATTTAAACCGCGAAGGCCGCGCCCGTATGTTAAAAGCATTTGATGAAGTGAATGCACATTTTAAAAACCTTTTCACCACATTATTTGGCGGTGGTGAGGCCTATCTTGAGCTGACCGAATCCGAAGACCCACTGGATGCGGGGCTGGAAATTATGGCGTCTCCTCCCGGTAAAAAAATGCAAAATCTTGGTCTGCTCAGTGGTGGTGAACAAGCGTTGACGGCCTTGTCTCTTATTTTCGCGGTCTTTATGACTAATCCATCACCAATATGTGTACTTGACGAAGTTGACGCGCCGCTAGACGATGCCAATGTTGAACGCTTTTGTGATCTGCTTGATGAAATGAATAGAAAAACCTCAACACGCTTTCTGATAGTCACTCATAATGCGGTGAGTATGAGCCGCATGAACCGTCTATTCGGAGTAACAATGGCTGAAAGAGGTGTTTCTCAACTGGTATCTGTCGATCTTGATAGTGCTGAAAAAATCCGTGATCGTGTAGCGGATTCTCACTTTGAGAACGCTTAATTATTTCTGATTAGAATTATCGAAAAATACTAATTTAAAAAGCTCTTTAATTTCAATATGTTAAAAGTTGAAAAATATCGATCATAAGAGTGTTTTTTGATGCTTGACAGGCATCACGTCTGAAACTATGTTGCACTCAATTTTAAGGGTGTGTTTTAGGATATCCATTATGGACTTTCTAACATGTTCAAACAAAGGAGCTGGTGCCCTTGACTGACAATAAAAATAAGTCAGATCAGAGAAAAGCAACTCTAGATGATTTGAACACTCGCCTAAACGCAGCCCGCGAGGCCAATAGGCCGAAACAACAAGGCGGGCTTAATGAAGCAACTACTTATGGCATAGCCACTAGGTTAGTGGCTGAATTGATTGCAGGACTGCTGATTGGCGTTCTTGTAGGGTGGTATTTGGACCAATTTTTTGGGACAAAGCCGTGGTTGATGATACTTTTTATTATCATCGGCAGTGCGGCAGGAATTATGAATGTTATGCGTGCTGCAAAGCAACTTGTGCCAAAACAGCCGCATGATGAAGATGACGAATAGTAACCAGGGATAATAAATTGGCAGGTCCGCTCGCTCAGTTTGAAGTTCATACGATTGTTCCGCTCCAAGTAGCTGGATACGATATTTCATTTACGAATTCTGCACTATATATGGGTGTTACGTTGATTACGATTATGTTTTTCATGATCGGTGGTATGCGTAAAGTTGCCCTCGTGCCCGGCAGGTGGCAATCAAGTGTTGAGATGTGTTACGAATTTATTGCCAAAATGCTCGGTGATACCACAGGCTCCGAGGGCCGCAAATATTTCCCATTTATCTTTAGTCTCTTTATGTTTATTTTAGCGGCAAATTTAATCGGTATGGTACCTTGGCTTCATACATTTACATTTACCAGCCATATTGCGGTCACTTTCGCTATGGCATTTTTTGTCTTTATGGGTGTGACTATTATCGGGTTTATCACCCACGGATTTAAGTTTTTGATGTTCTTTGTACCCCACGGCGCACCTTGGTATTTATTGATCATCCTTATCCCTATTGAGATAATTTCATATTTATCACGTCCCATCAGCCTCTCGGTTCGTTTGTTCGCCAATATGGTTGCAGGACACACCATGCTTAAAGTGTTTGGTGGTTTTGTTGTAAGCCTTGGTGCTTTGGCCGGAGTTATGGCCGCTGGATCAATATTACCCTTCGCGTTTATTGTTGCTTTAACAGGTTTGGAATTGCTTGTTGCATGTTTGCAAGCCTATGTTTTTGCAATATTAACGTGTCTTTATTTAAACGATGCCCTTCATATGCACTGATTGTATATGAAGATTAATAAATTAATTAGACTCTATCAGAATTAAAGGAAAATAAAATGGAAATGGAAATCGCACAAATCGCCGCTGACGCACAAGTTAACGCGGCTCGTTATATTGGTGCTGGCCTTGCTTGTACTGCTCTAATCGGTGCCGGTGTTGGTATCGGCGTGATTTTTGGTAACTATGTTTCTGCGGCGATCCGCAACCCATCAGCAGCGGGCCCTGTATTTGGTCAAGCTATGCTTGGTTTTGCTCTTGCAGAAGCAACTGGTCTATTTGGTTTGGTTATCGCGTTTATCATCCTGTTCGTATAATTGTCTGCCTTTTTAAAGTTAGACTTTTAAACCTAAGGAGCAAACCATGCCACAATTAGATCCAGCGGTATTCATACCTCAGATTTTCTGGTTATTCGTAATCTTTGCAGCGCTATATTTCTTTATAGCTTATAGTGCCGCACCGAAGATTGCAGATGTTCTTAAGAAACGTCAAAATGTCATCTCTGATGATTTGGCGATTGCTGAACGTGTGCAAGCGCAAGCCGAACAAGCGCGGATCGTTTTTGAGAAATCACAAAGCGACGCCCGCGACGCGGCGGCGGCGAAAGTTTTAAGCAAACGCGAAGAACTTAAAGCACAAGTTGAAGCCGACTATCAGAAATTATCAGCCGAACTTAGTGCTAATGCTCAGAATGCTCAAAAAGAAATTGATGCCGCGAAAGATAAAGCGCTTGGTGAAGTGCGTGATGTGGCCAGTGACGTTTGCGCTCAGATCATTACAAAAGTTTCAGGACTTAATATTGATCAAAAACAAGTATCTAAAATGGTCGCGGGTAAAACAAGCTCTATTCTTAAAGGGAACAGCTAATGGAACACCATGTAAGTTTCTTTGCCGATCCGGCCACATGGGTATCTTTTGCGGTAACTTTGTTTTTTATTCTGATCATCTGGAAAAAAATTCCGGCGATTTTTGCTAAAATTCTCGATCAGAGATCCAAAGAAATTGCAGATCAATTGGATAATGCCAAAAGCTTATGCGAAGAGGCCTCAGCATTACTTGCCAAATATGAACGCGAGCAACGCGAAGTGGAAAAGCAAGCCGTTGAAATGATGGAAAATGCCGCAGCAGAAGTCAAATTGATGGTGGCTGAAAGCAAAGCCCATATCGAAGAAATGACAAAACGACGTAGTGAAATTGCGACACAGAAAATTGCTCAAGCAGAGGCAGAGGCTATTAAAGAAATTAGTTCTTTGACCATTGATGTTGCCACAGCCGCAGCCCATGATCTTATTGAAGCAAATTTGAAAAAAGATGATCAAGATGCTCTTATTAAAAAGAGCACGGATCAATTAGACGCTAAAATTCATTAAAAATTTCGTCCATAAAATTCTATAAAAACCCGCGCATTTTGCTGGCGGGTTTTTATTTGTTTAAACCATATTTTGATGCCTCATTTGGCACACCGTCACACGTTATTTCACCTAGAGCCACTAAACGAATAAGATGCGCATATATGGTACGCTCTGCAGCTATATAGAGCTTCTCTGGAATATTATTATAGATTGACCTGACCATCAACTGTAGCTGGTCTGCCCCTGCTTCAATCGCTTCTATGATGTCTTTTTCACGCTTTAATCGATGATCGATTAATTTTTGCACGAGCATCTTTGGATCTTCAATGGGTTTGCCGTGGGTTGGGTAATAAATTTCATCATCGCGCCTTAGAATTTTTTCTAAACTATCCAGATAATCTTGCATATTACCGTCGGGCGGGGAGACGATGGTTGTTGACCAGCCCATGATATGATCACCCGTAAATAATGCTTTTTCTTCTGCGTATGCAAAACACAAATGATTTGAAAGATGTCCCGGTGTATGAACGGCCTCAATGGTCCAATCACTACCGTTAATGATATGACCATCAGAGATATTTATATGGGGTTTAAAATCTCTATCGATGCCTTCTTCAATATCATCTTCTAAATATTGCTGATCTTTAGGATCATAGGCATATATCTTAGCCCCGGTAATTTCTGATAGGGGCTGCGCGGCGGGGGAATGGTCTTTGTGATTATGAGTGACTAGAATATGGCTGACATTTTCCCCATCTAAAGATTTTATAATAGACTCAATATGGACGGGCATATTGGGGCCGGGGTCAATGATCGCCACATCACCACGGCCAATAATATAAGTTCCGGTTCCTTTATAGGTATAAGGGGCGGGGTTTGGGGCCGTTATGCGGCGTATAGTCGTGCTTATATCTTCGATTTCACCATATTTGGGTGAGAATTCTGACATATATTAGTAGGCTCTATTGATGCAAAAATCGACAATGCCAGTAAGGGCTTTACGGTAATCATTGTCAGGAAAAATCGCCAGAGCGTCGCGAGCAATCGCGCCGTAATGGCGCGCGCGTTCGATCGTATCTGAAAGGGCATTATGTTTTTCCATCAAAGCAATAGCTTTATCTAAATCACCCTCTTTTTGATCGAGTTCTTCCATAGTTCGTTTCCAAAAGTCTCGCTCTTGATCAGAACCGCGTCTGAAAGCGAGAACGATAGGCAGTGTGATTTTTCCTTCTTGGAAATCGTCACCAACAGATTTTCCGAGAGTTTTTTGTTCCGCAGAATAATCAAGCACGTCATCAATAAGTTGGAAAATAATACCAAGGTTTTGACCATAGCTCATCAATGCTTCACATTCAGAGGCTGGCCGTTCAGCAATAACACCGCCAATTTCACAAGCGGCTGCAAAAAGAGCCGCCGTTTTGGCACAAATCACTTCCATATAGGCATGCTCTGTCGTGTCTGTATCATTAGCGGTAACAAGTTGCAGCACTTCACCTTCAGCAATGACCGATGATGCGCTAGAAAGTATCCGTAGCACTTCGAGCGAACCATCTTCGACCATTAGTTCAAAAGAGCGGCTGAATAAGAAATCACCGACTAACACGCTTGCTTTATTGCCCCATATGGCATTGGCCGTATCCTCGCCGCGGCGAAGATTACTTTTATCAACCACATCATCATGAAGCAGGGTCGCGGAATGAATGAATTCAACGCAAGTGGCTAAACGAATGTGACGATCACCCTCATATTCGCAAAGACGACTTGCCGCCAGAGTGAGCATCGGCCTCAGTCTTTTGCCGCCAGAAGCGATAAGGTGACCAGCAAGTTGAGGGATTAAAGCAACAGGGCTTTGCATTTTAAGTAAAATGGTCTGATTAACACTATCAAGGTCATCATTAACCAGATCAAGCAGTGTGGCAAAAGCAGTGGCTCCTTTATCTTTTTTCTCATCTTCGAATTTTATTACAAGGCCCACTATTTTACTTCCTGTTGATCTTATGTCATATACATTTAATATTAAATTTATCACTGCAAAATAGTCATCTCACCCGCCCTTGGCAAGGAGACAAACAATATTCTCTATAATAACAGGAAAATGATATAGTGAAAGACTTGATGTTCAGTGATAATCCCGTACTAATATCAAGGGTTTCTGCGCTTTTTGATGCTGAGAATGTTGAATATGTTGTTCTTGGCGGCACCGCGAGTTTATTTGGTGGTGCCTTAAATGGCATTCAAAGTCGGATCATGGTCAACACAGAGCACCATAGAAAAGCCCTTAGATTGATTCGCGATTTAGGAATAGAGGATGAGGTAGAGCTTAAATTATGAACGATCTACACCTAACACAGGATGATTTTTTAGGGGGGCGTCTTAACCTAATCCAACCAAAAAAAGGCTACCGTATCACCAGCGATAGTGTTTATCTGGCGGCCTCCATTTCTTTAAAAGCAGGGGAGAGTATCTTGGATATGGGCGCGGGGAATGGCGGTATATTGTCCTGCTTAGCGACGCGCCTTGGTCAAGATGCAAAAGGATGCATCATGCACGGCATTGAAATCCAACCTGAATTAATGACCATGGCTATAAAAAATGCACAAATTAATGGCCATGATGAATTTACCTCCTATTTCGAAGGTGATATATTCAAAGAAATAGAAGCTTGTGCGCCCAACAGCTATCATCATGTGGTCAGTAATCCGCCTTATTTTGAAAAAGGCAAAATCACAGCCTCCCCCCATAAAACAAAGGCACTGGCTTTTGGAGAGGATATGGTCGATTTGAAAAAATGGGTTGAGCGTTGTTTGAGGATGGTCAGGCCGAAAGGGACGCTAACGCTTATTCATCGAGCGGAGCGTATGGATGATATAATTTGCGCATTAAATGGTAAGGCCGGTTCGATTGTTATCTTTCCTTTTTATCCAAAACAAGATAAAGACGCCAGTAGGATAATAATTCGCGCTCAAAAAGATGCAAAAGGACTTTTATCCTTGAAATCAGGACTGATCGTGCATAAATCAAATGGGGATTACACACCCGCGATAGAAAACATCCTGCGACATGCAAAATATTTAGATATTACAAAATAGAGAAAACATTTTATGAAAAAAGCGATCAGAACCCTAATCTCCAAACTTCCAATTGATGCCTTGGCAAATCCAAAGCCGGTTGTTGCTATATTGCCTCTTGAGGGCGTAATCGGCACTTCGGGTCGCTTTAGTAATGCTATAAATTTGGCTAATCTTGAAGAAAAAATCAAATCAGCGTTTGAAGTCTATAATGTTAAAGCGGTGGCCCTTGCCATTAATTCGCCCGGCGGTTCTCCAGTGCAATCTGAACTTATTGTCATGCGTATTCGTGAACTTTCAAAAGAAAATAATATTCCAGTTTACGCTTTCGCCGAGGATGTGGCGGCGTCGGGGGGATATATGTTGGCCTTGGCGGGCGATGAAATCTTTGCTCATCAGGCTTCTATCGTTGGCAGCATTGGCGTGATTAATTCTGGTTTTGGATTTCCTGCGGCTATTGAAAAACTTGGCATTGAAAGACGGGTTTATACGGCAGGCGAAAGTAAATCATTGATGGATCCTTTTAAGCCGGAAGTGGAAAAAGATGTTAAAATGATGAAGGAGCTTCTCAAAGAAGTGCATGATTTTTTCAAAAGTTTCGTAAAAGAAGCGCGAGGAGACCGTTTAAAAGGCATTCAAAAAGTGATCTTTTCAGGACAAGTGTGGAACGGTACAGAAGCAACAAAATTAGGTTTAATAGATGGCGTCGGCGATATGCGTTCGGTGATGAAAGAAAAACTTGGTGATGATGTGAAATTCAAACGGATTGAAGGCGAGAAAAGCTTCATTAAGGGTATGCTTGGCTTAAAAACAAATAGAACCACGATTGCAGATGATATCGTGCAAACTATTGAAACAAGAAGCGAATGGGGCCGCTTTGGTCTATGATTTATGAGACTATTGCCCGCTCATTTTCCTCAAAACCTCATTAAAGCCTGAAAGCTCGGCTTCAAATTCAAGCTGTGACATTCGGGCACTATCCAAATAACGGCTCCATGCGTGAAAGGGCGTTTTTATGGTGATCAGACCATTGTCACATGTGGTCGAAGTTTTGATATTTTGTTGCTCTAATATAGGCCAATGTTCTTTGCTCCAGTCGCCGCTAGGATAACAAAAATGGCTCATGGGTTTAGGGAGTAAAGGGTTTATCCGCTCTTTATTTTTTTCAATTTCATATCGGGCAATATCCCCTTCAACGGGAAATTTATGACGATGAGTATGAAGCTCAATATCCATACCAAATTTTATACATTGATCTAATTCTTGTTGATTAATGAGATTTAATATTCGGCTTTTATTTAAGGCTTGATAATCTTGACCAAGAATAGCGGCTAATTTTTTTAATAATTCAATGCGCTGATTATCATTTTCATAGGCTTGACCGATTTGAATTATCGTCTCTTGAATTTTTTCAGCATGGGTTGATTTTAAAATAACCGAAGTTTCACTATCCATTTCCGGAATGTCCAAGGTCGAAAAATCCGCATTGGTTTGTGCGCTGTTCCAAAATATATACTTGGTCGCTAATCCGAATATGGGGCAATCTTTATCAAAATAATATGATGTTAAGTATAATGTTGAGGGAAAATCATATTTTTTTAAAATTGGTAAGCCAATTTTATAAGTACTGTAAAAACCATCATCAATGGTAATGACGACAGAATTTTCTGCGATATCATTTAATTTTACGGCTTGATAGGCTTGTTCTAATGAAATGACATTAAAGTTGTGATCTTTCAAATATTTCATTCTCTGATCAAAAATATCTGGTTTTATAAAAAGTCCGGGTACAAATTTTTCTTCGTTGTCTATGCTAAAACCATGATAACAAAGAATGCGAATTCTATTTTTATATAATAATTTACATAAATGAAAGAAACCAAAATATTTACTGATCAGTAGAATGATGTGTTTTATTATATTTGCCACTAATGGAAATTCCACTTTGATTCTTAATAATATATTGAAAACGTTGATTTTTATTTAGTTTTATTGAACCATGTTTTATAACAACAATGAAACCCCACTTTAGTTTAAGTGAATTTTTATTTCAACCCTTGACCTTGTGGGGTCTGCTCGGTAGTTTTCACCCATATTTTATTGTGTTTTTATGGACCGAATTTGATAATTTTACGAAAGATTAATCCCTATGACTGGTGATAATGTAGATGATAATTGCTTTCAAAACTTAATTCTGAAATTGCAACATTTTTGGGCTGACCAAGGATGCGTCATTCTGCAACCTTATGATATGGAAGTGGGGGCAGGTACGTTTCACCCTGCGACCACCTTAAGGTCCCTTGGCAGCAAGCCTTGGAAAGCGGCCTATGTCCAACCGTGTCGTCGTCCAACCGATGGGCGCTACGGTAAAAACCCAAATCGTATGCAGCATTATTATCAATTTCAAACCGTCTTAAAACCGTCACCCAAAAATATTCAAGAACTTTATTTAAAAAGTTTAGAAGTGCTTGGTATTGATAGTCGCGAGCACGACATTCGCTTTGTTGAGGATGATTGGGAAAGCCCAACCCTTGGCGCGTGGGGGCTGGGTTGGGAAGTATGGTGTGATGGTATGGAAGTGAGCCAATTTACCTATTTTCAACAAGTGGGTGGGTTTGATTGCAAGCCGGTTACTGGGGAGCTTACCTACGGGTTAGAACGCCTTGCCATGTATATTCAAGGTGTCGATAATGTTTATGATTTAGCGTGGAATGATCAAGGGGTTAAATATGCTGAGATATTCCTGCAAAATGAACAAGAATTTTCCGCCTATAATTTTGAAATTGCCAACACCGAAACATTATTTCGACATTTCAGTGACGCTGAGGCAGAATGCGGCGCTATTTTAAAGCAGGGAACTTACCCGCTTCCAGCTTATGATCAATGTATTAAAGCCTCACATGCCTTCAATCTTCTTGATGCGCGTGGTGTCATTAGTGTTACCGAACGACAGGCTTATATTGGCCGGGTTCGCGCCTTGGCCAAGGCTTGCTGCGCGGCTTATTTAAAATCAATCGGCGAGGGGGAGTAAAATGGCTGAATTTCTCCTTGAGATTTTTTCTGAAGAAATTCCTGCGCGGATGCAGGAAAAAGCATCTGCGGATTTAAAACTCTTAATCTGTGATAAATTAAAAGAAGCAACATTAGAATTTGGTCATGTGGCAACATATGTCACGGCGCGACGTCTTACAGTGCATATTGAAGAATTAGCAACCCTACAGGCGGACCTATCGCAAGAGCGTCGTGGCCCACGCGCGGACGCTCCCGAAAAAGCCATTGAAGGATTTTTAAAAGGGGCTGGCCTTACGCGCGATCAATTGGTTGAACGGACCGATAAAAAAGGTACATTTCTCTACGCTGTAATTGAGCAAAAAGGGCGCTCCGCAAAAGATATCATCGCAGAATTTATGCCAGAAATTATTAAAAATTTCCCGTGGCCTAAATCACAACGTTGGGCCGATGGGTCTCTGCGTTGGGTTAGACCAATACATAATATTCTCTGTTTGTTGGACGGTGCGGTGGTCGATTTTGCCGTGGCTGACGATCTTAAATCATCAAATGCCACTCGCGGTCACCGCTTTATGGCACCCGATCAAATTATAGTGACGTCCTTTGACGATTATCAACAAAAATTAACAGCGGCTTTTGTGATGATTAATCGAAAAGAGCGTATTGAGAAAATCGAAAAAGACGCTTTAAATCTTGCTAAAGATGCTGATCTGAGCCTTGTTGATGATCAAGTCTTGCTCGGTGAGGTGGCCGGACTTGCTGAATATCCAGTTGTTTTGATGGGCGCATTTGATAAAGAATTTCTTGATGTCCCGCCCGAGGCCCTAACATCGGCCATGCGCACCCATCAGAAATATTTTTCATTAAAAGATAATAAAGGCAAACTTTCTAATAAATTTATTTTTGTGTCCAACATCAAAACTGCGGATCAGGGCGCAAAAATCATTGATGGTAATGAGCGCGTTTTACGGGCCCGTCTTAGCGATACAAAATTCTTTTGGGATCAGGATTTAAAATCCACATTAGAGAGCCGCTTACCAGCCCTTGATCATATTATATTTCACGCAAAATTGGGCACTGTGGGCGCACGGGTCAAACGTTTAACGGCGCTCTCGGTTTATATCGCCGATTTAATAGGCGCAGATGCCAGTAAGGCTGAGCAAGCCGCGAGACTTTCTAAATCTGATCTGGTGACGGGAATGGTTGCTGAATGTCCAGAATTACAAGGCTTAATGGGTAAATATTTTGCGCTTTCGCAAGGCTTGGATAATGACGTGGCAAACGCTATCGCCGAACATTATTCGCCAAAAGGGCCATCAGACATTTGCCCCTCTTCGCCCGTTAGTATTGCAGTTGCCTTGGCCGAAAAAATTGATACTTTGGTTGGATTTTTCGCCCTTGATGAAAAACCAACAGGTTCAAAAGACCCCTTTGCTCTGCGCCGCGCCTCTTTGGGTATCATTCGTTTGATCATTGAAAATGGCATAAGAATTGATCTCGCTCAATCAATTTTAAAGGCATATATTCTAAATGATTTTAAAAATGATCCGATAAAAATTATCACCGAACTTATGGATTTTTTCTGGGACCGCCTAAAGGTTTATGCAAAAGACAAAGGCATTAGCCACGATATTATCGGCGCTGAATTTAACTGGGACTTTGTTAAACTGATGTCTAAGGCTGATGCCCTTATGAAATTCATTAGTAGCGATGACGGTGAAAATTTACTGAGCGGATATAAACGTGCCGTCAATATTTTAAAAGCAGAAGAAAAGAAAGATGGTGTCTCTTATCAGGGCAATGTTACTGTTTCATTGTTGGAATTGGCACCAGAAAAAGATATTGATAAAGCATTAGGTGATGTTGAGAAAAAAGTATCATCGGCTGTGGAATGTGAAAATTTTGAGGAGGCAATGAGTGCCCTTTCGACGCTTCGTTCACCGATAGATAGTTTTTTTGATAAAGTAATCGTCAATAGCGATAATCCTGAGGTTAGAATAAACAGATTAAAATTATTATCACATATTAGAACGTCCATGAATTTAGTAGTAGATTTTTCCAAAATAGAAGGTTGAGAGTAAAATGACGAACTGGGTTTATAATTTTGGCGATGGATCGGCAGAGGGCAAAGCTTCTATGAAAAACCTGCTCGGCGGCAAGGGTGCGAATTTGGCGGAAATGTCAAATTTGGGTTTGCCTGTTCCTCCAGGATTTACCATCACGACAGAAGTTTGCACTGCTTTTTATGATAATGATAACAACTATCCTTCTGATCTAGAGAGCCAAGTTAAAGCATCGATCGCAGTCATTGAAAAAACCGTGGGGGCGGTCTTTGGCGATGAAGAAAACCCATTGCTTGTTTCTGTTCGTTCTGGCGCCCGCGTTTCAATGCCCGGTATGATGGATACAGTTCTTAATCTTGGCCTAAATGATAAAACCGTTGAGGCCTTGGCCAAAAAAAGCGGCGATGAACGTTTTGCTTATGATAGCTATCGCCGTTTCATTCAGATGTATTCTGATGTGGTACTTGGTGTTGAAGGTTATATATTTGAAGAAATTCTTGAAATTCATAAAGAAGAAAAAGGCTATGTCCTTGATACGGAATTAGAGGCCGAAGATTGGAAATTTATCTGTAAGGCCTATGAGGTTAAAACCGAACAAGAATTAGGTATGCCATTCCCACAAGATGTTAATGAACAGCTTTGGGGGGCTATTGATGCGGTGTTTGGTTCATGGATGATTGATCGGGCTATAACCTATCGGCGACTGAATAATATTCCTCATACATGGGGCACTGCGGTTAATGTCCAGTCTATGGTTTTTGGCAATATGGGTGATGATTGTGCGACGGGTGTCGCCTTTACCCGTGATCCTTCCACGGGGGAAAACGCTTATTACGGTGAATATCTGATCAATGCTCAAGGCGAAGATGTGGTTGCTGGTATTCGTACACCGCAAAATCTTACTAAAATTTCACGTCTTGCCGCAGGCTCCAACATGCCATCCATGGAAGAAAGCATGCCAAGCGTTTATAATGAATTGGCCGATGTTTTTCAAAGATTAGAAGCCCATTATCGGGATATGCAGGACATTGAATTTACGGTTCAACAAGGCAAACTTTGGATATTGCAAACTCGTAGCGGCAAAAGAACCGCTCCAGCCGCCTTAAAAATTGCCGTTGAAATGGTTCATAATAATATCATCACTAAGGAAGAAGCCCTTCTTCGTGTTGATCCCGCGGCTCTTGATCAATTACTTCATCCAACTCTCGATCCGGATGCTCAACGTGATATATTAACTAAAGGTCTTCCCGCCTCTCCAGGCGCGGCCAGCGGCATGGTCGTTTTTAATGCCGACGAGGCTGAAGAGCTTTCAAAAGATGGTAAAGATGTGATTTTAGTTCGCATTGAAACAAGCCCTGAAGATATTCACGGAATGCATGCAGCGCGCGGCATTCTGACCTCTCGCGGCGGCATGACTTCCCATGCGGCGGTAGTGGCGCGCGGTATGGGACGGCCTTGTGTCTCCGGTGCGGGGGCGCTTTATATTAATATGGGCGAAAGGACAATTACCGTTGGTGGACGCACTCTTAACAATCATGAAATAATCACCATTGATGGCGGCACGGGTGAAGTGATGGCAGGCACAGTTGCCACCATCAAACCACAGCTCGGTGAACATTTTAATGAACTTATGGGTTGGGCTGATGCTGTTCGTACTTTAAAAGTGCGCACCAACGCCGAAACGCCGCTTGATGCATTAGCAGCGCGCGAATTTGGCGCAGAAGGTATTGGTTTATGCCGCACCGAACATATGTTCTTTGATGCGGAACGTATTATTAATGTGCGGCAAATGATTATGTCGGAAACTGAAATTAATCGTCGGGCCGCGTTGGAAAAACTGCTTCCAGTACAACGCAACGATTTTATTGAACTTTTCACGATCATGAAAGGCTTGCCCGTTACCGTACGCTTGCTTGATCCGCCGTTACATGAATTTCTTCCTCGCGCTGAAGAAGATTATATTGATGTGGCCAATGCCATGGGTGTTGATATAAAATTCTTAAAACGCCGCGCCGAAGAACTCCATGAATTTAACCCCATGCTCGGTCATCGCGGCTGTCGTTTGGGAATTTCATTTCCTGAAATCTATGAAATGCAAGCCCGCGCCATTATCGAGGCGGCGTTGGAGGTTTCCAAAACATTAGGCGAGGTGATAATCCCTGAAATTATGGTGCCTCTGGTTGGTACGCGTAAAGAGCTTGCTATTTTACGCGAACTTATTTGCAAGGTGGCCGACGAGATTATCAAGAATTCTGGTACGAACCTTAACTATATGGTTGGCACCATGATCGAGCTTCCCCGCGCCGCCCTGCAAGCCGCTGAGATCGCACACGAGGCCGAATTCTTTAGCTTCGGCACCAATGATCTGACCCAAACCACTTACGGCATTAGCCGCGATGATAGCGGTCACTTTCTCGATGATTATCTAAAAGCAGATATTTACGAACAAGACCCCTTTGTTACCATTGATAAAGACGGTGTTGGTCAATTGATGAAAATAGGTGTTGAACGGGGCCGCGCCACGCGCCCAGAAATCAAGATCGGCATTTGCGGCGAACATGGCGGCGATCCTGCCTCCGTTGAATTTTGCCACACTCTGGGTTTAGATTATGTCTCTTGTTCCCCCTACAGAGTGCCAATAGCCAGATTAGCCGCCGCCCAAGCAGCCTTAAGATAAGGGGTGCTTTAAGGGATAGAGAATTAAGCTTACTGTCCCAAGGTCCTAACATCAAAAGGAGATAACAATGAATAATATGACCCGAAGAAAACTTCTGTGTGCCATGGCCAGTGTTCCCTTAACTTCTATGTTATTGGGATGTGATAATCCCGTTCCTGATGAATATCTTTTAGCACAGAAATTAAATCTCGATTTAACGTTGTCGGATATTAACAAAGCTAAATCATTGTTATCCCTCCAGCCGGCCATTGATACCCATGCCCATCCCGGGCGGTTTTTTCTCGACGGCGTTTCAAGCTGGGATAAATCAGTAGATGCCTTTTTAGCACAAGGGGTTAATCCGGATAAAATTGTCGAAGATATGAATGCGGGAGGACTTGCAGTAGCCTGTTTTTCCATAGTTGGCGATATGAAGAGCCTTACATTCAGCCGCACGGGTATTACAGCAACTCGTGCTTTTGATCAGGGCGAAGCTTGGGTTGATTATAAACGTCAAATTCAGACTTTTAACGATATTCTAAGCAACCTGCCTCTTGATCTTGTGAGGGGGCCTGCTGATATTCCAGCTCATAAAGGCACTAACATTGGTGCTTTATTAACCTGTGAAGGCAGTGATTTTCTCGAAGGAAAAATTGAACGCTTACAAGAGGTTTATGATGATGGCGTACGTTCGATGATCATTGTTCATTACCGAACCAATGAGGTGGGCGACCCGCAAACAGTGGCGCCAGTTCACGGCGGGCTGACGCCCTTTGGCGCGGAATTAATAAAGGGCATGAACCGCTTAGGCATGATTATTGATTTGGCCCATGCCAGTTTTGAAACCGCCAAGCAGGCTATTTCTTTTACCTCGAAACCGGTGATGTTATCTCATAGTCAACTTGTCAATGAAGAAAGCCAACATCCGCGCCTGATCACGGCCCAACATGCTCGTCTCATTGCCGATACGGGCGGAATTATCGGCGTTTGGCCCGCTGGTATAACCCAACATAGTCTGGTTGATTATGTTGATGAAATTTTTAAGCTAATTGATGTGGTAGGCATTAATCACGTGGCTTTGGGCACGGATATGGATGTTAATTTTCAGCCAGTTTTTGATAATTATCGACAATTGCCTCTGGTTACCGCATTGATGTTGAAAAAGGGTTTAACAGAATCCGAAACCGCCAAAATCCTCGGTGCTAACTTTATCAGACTATTTCACGAAGTGGTTTCTGTGTAGAATTAGGAGTTAGTGCATCTGCCCCTTTGATCCTGGTGGTTCAAATGTGACGGGACAACTCTTTCTTTTTGTTCTTTCTGTTTTATTATCAATATGGTTCTTTTATGATATAAATATATATATAATTGCTAAAATTGAAACAATAGTAATAGACACTACTATATAATCTTTAAAGCTAGGGTTTGCTCTATCTATCGCCCACGCTATAAGTTCATCTTCCGTCATTTTCTTAGTTTTTTGCGAAATTTGTTCTCTATGCATCTCACGCCCTAAATATTTTTTTTATAAAAAGAACAATTTCTTAAACTTCTATCTACGAAATCTAATAGATAAATTTCTTTTTGTGATGTCATAAACGCAACTCTTCCAAATCCATATTTAGTCTTAGTATAAAATAGATTTTCTTTTTTATAAAATATCTCAATTTTCTGAAATTTATCATAACAGCTACTAGTTGTTTTAGCCACTGATAGATTATGAGAACATGCATTTGTGAGAAATAAAATTATGACTAGTTGAATTATTATTTTCATTTACCTACCCGTGTAATTTTTATTAAGAAGCTATTCTATATAAAAGAGCATGTAAAGATATTATTTCACTACTTAGTTGAAAAGGGAGATGTTTAATTCTTAGTAAAACTCGATGTTATTAATATATAAAACTAATTTTCTATCAAACTTAGTTTTCAATCTCAATCTTGGTTCGCTTTATCTAATTACTGAATGGCCGTGCCTTATTAAGTAATAAAGCTCTAACTTATAGTTGATTTAAATATGTCATCGTTTTCTGCAAACATACAATAACTAGTTGTAAATAATTATTTATTTTAATGTCTCCGGCTTAGGCTAACAACACAGGGATTCCTCGAAATGGTGATTGGTCGTTCCGAATTATCAAGGTCTATCCATTTGATGGGGCGTGCTTGTGCCTGCCGAGAGTCTATACTCGCAGATTAAGGGGACTTGATCTGGTGATAGAGTTAAATTATGAAATTGACGATAAAAGCGCGATTAGGATTACGGCGGCGATGACCAGAACGATCACCATTCTTTTGTCTTTATCGCCGATCTTCTTTTTTTTATTTCGGTGAAATTTGCTCATGTTATCCCCTAAAATAATCTGCTGTTTGAATTTGATCTATGTTAGCGTAAATTAATCTCATTCATCAACCTTTAAAAAATAATGCTGTACATTAAACAGCTGAGATCTTAAATTCCTGCAAGTTTAAGAGAAAATAACAAATGTCCATATTAGAAAAAGAAGTAGATCGCCGAAGAACATTCGCGATTATAGCGCATCCCGACGCCGGTAAAACAACATTAACTGAAAAACTTTTGCTGTTTGGTGGTGCTATTCAAATGGCCGGCGAAGTCAAAGCGCGTGGCGCACGCAGACGGGCCCGTTCTGTTTGTATGAAGGTAGAACAAGAACGTGGAATTTCCGTGGCCTCATCGGTGATGTCATTT
>CALDNY010000203.1 GCA_937914685.1 uncultured Kordiimonadaceae bacterium | reverse complement strand
GGTCGACCCTGTTCTGAAGGGGATGGAATATGTATGTCCGCTAATGGCGATTCTGTTTGGAAGTTTTCCAACCTTTTTAGCAATCAGCACAAGCATTCTTTCAGCGTAACTATAAAGTTCAGCCGTATTGCCTCTAAACATTGATCTATTATCTTGATCAACCAATTGGATGCGCATTCCATCTTTGGTGACATCAATAAGGACTTGATTACTTAATTCAGAAAATTCGGCATTTTGTTGAATACTTAAACTTATTTCAGAGGCCATATCTTCGAAGGCTTCTTGTTCTTTGTTGGCCATTGCTAACTCTAGCTGTTCTTCTTTACTGACTTCAACTTCTTTTTTAACTTCCACCTGCTCTGGTATCGGCGCAGTTATGGGATTGGATTGTGTGATATCAATAACCAAGGCATTACCATCTAAAATATCACCAGAACCAGATGTGGTTTGGGTACTTGCCACAGTTGGGGCAAAATATTCGGACAATCCAGTTTTTTGTTCTTTTGTTGTTGAATTAAGCAACCATAATAACAAAAAGAAAGCCATCATCGCCGTCACAAAGTCCGCATAAGCGACTTTCCAAGCACCACCATGGGCACCGCCAGATACTTTCTTTATACGTTTTATAATAATAGGGCGTTGTTCGTCCGACATAAATCAACCTGCTTTATTCAATATATTAATGGCTTAATATTTTCCATAATGGCTACTGATGGTTAATTAAATCTTATCAATCCATAAAATTCTTTAATTACATATCAATATTACGATTAACATTGACCGTAAAACCTTCAGCACGCAGTTGGTCAAGGATATCTTGTAAATGCCTTGAATCACGAGTTTCAAGGGTAATATTGGAATATGTTTCCTTGGCAGGCAGCTCTGTGAATAGCCGGTGATGGGATACATCAATGATATTGCCGCCTTTATTACCGATAATTGACGATATGATTGATAGAGCTCCGGGAATATCGGGAAGTTCAATTCGAAGTCGGGTGATCCGTCCGTCGCGCACCAAACTACGCATCAGGATGGAGGCTAGTAGGCGTGTGTCAATATTTCCGCCTGTTACGATAAAAGCGACTTTTTTATCTTTAAAAATTTCAGGATAGCGTAACAGCGCACCAAGCGGGCAGGCACCAGCCCCTTCGGACACTGTTTTTTCAATGGTCAGCAGTAATCCGAGAGCTTTTTCTATTTCATCTTCATTAACCAGTAAAATATCATCCACTAAAGCGCGGCAGATTTCTAATGTTTTCTCGCCAATATTTTTAACGGCGATCCCCTCAGCCAAAGTGGACCCTTGGTTAACATAAACTTCATTATTTAAAGCTCGGTATAGTGAAGGAAAGCGTTCCGATTGAACACCGATCACTTTTATATTAGGATTAATGGCCTTAGCGGCGGTGGCGATGCCAGCAATCAGCCCCCCACCTCCCACAGGCACAAGTATGATATCAAGGTCAGGCACGTCTT
>CALDNY010000202.1 GCA_937914685.1 uncultured Kordiimonadaceae bacterium | reverse complement strand
GTCAGGGCTATCATCTTGTGCAAATGCTGAACCTGTTACGGCGAGGCTTAGCAGTCCGGTAATTATATAAATATTTTTATTCATAATTTTAAATCTCCAAATTAATTTCCACTACCACACTTCCCTTATGCATAATACGTAGCATCTTCAAAAAACTGACGCCGAATTTTAAAAAAAGGCATTTTAAGATAATTTTTCTATGGATTGTCGCTTTAGAGAGACAAGAATAGCCAATATACATAAAAGGCTCATGGCGTAATAAGCACCACCCGCAAACTTTTCATAAAGAACACTACCAAAATAGGTCGACAATGCCATACCAAGGCCAAGGGGAAGTGCTGTATAAAGGCTTTGAGCTGACCCTGCATATTGATCTGGAATTCTGCTTGATAAATAATTTATCGCGCCAAGGTGGGTCGCGCCGTAGGTTAAACCATGAAAGATTTGAATGAAAAACAACAGTGGCAACGATAAAGTCATCGCTGTCACCGCCCAACGAATAGCACCCACTAAGCCAATGAAAGCAAAAATATAACGTGGGGTGATTTTAGTTAAAAACCCACCAAGAAATATAAAAACCAAAATTTCCGCCGCCACACCAATGGCCCAAAGAAGCCCTATTATATCTTCGTCTATGGCATTATCTTGCCAATAGATGCTCCCCATAGAATAATAAACTCCGTGGCTCATTTGCAAGAAACCCACAGTCAGTAAAAACAAAACAAACTGTGGATTAAGCAGTAATTTTTTAAGGGGAAAATGACTTTCTTTTTCAATTTGCGAATTTTCGCATATCCTATTACTTCCTCTGGGCAGGAAAAAAACTGTTATCAAAATGACCACTAAACTGCCCCAAGTTGCCCAAATAACAAAATCAACACTATTATTTTTTACAACCCAACCAAAAAACACCGCCGCCAAAATAAACGACAGTGACCCAAACGACCTAATCGGTCCATAATTTAATTTATGCTTTATCGCTTGTCTTAGAGTGATCGTCTCAAGCAAAGGCATAAGGGCCGGCATAAACATATTGACAGCAAATGTAATAAAAAAAATCTGCCAAAAACCTGACGCTATAAAATAAAGAGATGAAAATATAACGCTCAAAGAAGCGCAAATAAAAAGCGGGCGCCAATATTGTTGAGCCTTATCGGCAGCTTGGCTAATAACAGGGGCAATAAAAACTTTCATCAGGTGGGGGATAGCAATAATGATACCGATTTCGCTCGAGCTTAATCCTTTGCTTTTAAGCCACATAGCCCAAAACGGCACAAAGACGCCCAGATATATAAAAAAACTAAGATAATTACCACTTAAGCGTAAAAAAATACCATTAATTGCCATAAAGAGCATCTTCCAATTCTTGACGAGATAATTTTAATATTTTTATAGAATCAGCATATGAAAAGCCAGCGCGCGCCATGGCTGCCAATTCTTTTTGTTGGGTGTTTTCTTCGCGCTCTTTAATCCTAAAAGAACCAAACCGCCTTTTTTTAATATATTTAATGGCACTTAATATATTAATATTGGGTTTTTCTTGATAGATTTCGTCAAGCACCTCATCAATAATCTCCACAGCGACGCCTTTGCTGCGTAATTTATTTTTAATGTTACTCAGTGAATTCGCCGATTGAATCAGTGAATTCGCACGTCCTCTCGCATAAAGACGATCATTGATCAGTTCATTTTTTATGCATTTTTCTATTATCTCATTAATCCACAAAGCGGCTTGGGTGCGTATTTGTTCAATCTCTTCACGATCATCTTCATATGCGTTAAGAATTTTGTCCACTTTACGATTTAAAATAAAATATAAATTGGC
>CALDNY010000201.1 GCA_937914685.1 uncultured Kordiimonadaceae bacterium | reverse complement strand
ATGGACATGGAAAATAGTGCAACCCCGACCAAGGCCATGCTTAAACGTCCGGCATTTACAAAATGTTTTTCACTTTTTTTAAATCGAGTTCTCATCCAAGGACGATAAAAATCTTGGACGATCACCGATGACATTGAATTCAATCCAGAGTTAATAGTAGAAACTGCGGCGGCAATAACCCCGACAGTGACCAGTCCTCTTAAACCTGATGGTAGTTCATTCAATATATAATACATAAATATTGTAATTTTTTCGCCTTGAAATTCTGGAACGCTGGTATTTTCTAATCCTGTGCCCATTAAATCTGGACGGTCATAAAATATATAGAGTAATTGACCGATAGAAATGAAAAGCCAAATCAAAGGAACGCCTATAATTACAGAGATAATAATCGCTTTTGCACCTTCTTTACTATTCTTACATGTCAATAGGCGTTGGCTGATGTCTTGGTCGAGACCAAAACTTGCGATATATAATAAAACCATGCCGCTGATAATAGAGATCATGGCATATGGATCAGAGAAATTGAGATCAAAATTGAATAGCTGCAGCTTGTTTTGTCCGCTCGATGTTTGACTTAAAGCTGAAATAATATCAGAGCGGCTCGCTGGTATTACATCAAGCAGAAAATAGAGTACGGCTATTGCAGAAATACTATAGACAATGAATTGCATTAAATCGCTCCATAAAATGGAACGAATGCCACCAATAAAAGTGACCGAAAATCCTAAAATTATCAATATTAATGAGGCCATAATAATATTGTCAGCCTCAATATTTGAATATAAAATCATCGAAACGGCAATGGCCGCTAAATAAAGCCGTGAGCCGCTGGCAAAAAGACGGCCGACCAAATACATGGCCCCGGCGGCGCGCATGGCATTACGATCATAACGTTTTTCGAGAAGCTCATAAACCGTTGTCACTCGCTGCTCATAAAATCTTGGAATTAGGAATTTTGCGATAAATATAGAAGCGATGATGGCAGAGATATTAACGGTTAAATATGTATAATCCCCGCGGTAACCCTGATCGGGTCCGCCTAGGAAAGTCGCTGCCGATTGGGTGGTGGCGATAACCGATATGGCGACGACAAAGTAAGGCATAGTGTTGCCGCCTAAGAAATAATCTTTAGCATTGTTTGATTTAATCAGCGCAAACGCCCAGCCCATTGCAAATAACAATAGCAGATAACCAATAACGATTATCCAGTCTAGGAGTGAGAATGCTGCTGCCATTGATTAGGCCTTTATAACTATTGCAATTGAAAGTATGTAAATAGTTATGCGGTTTATGCTCAAAAACACAAGGGCAAATTAAAAATGGTGGCGGATATATTAGCGACTATAAAGAAGGGCTCACTATATTTCTAACCCCTTACTAATTGGGGAAATGACAGTTTTACTTCTGTGCCAAAGCCAAGATTGGAATTAAAATTAATATCGCCTTGAAGAAGCTGGACTAGTTGGCGCACGATAACCAAGCCTAGCCCTGTGTCATCCGCTTTTGTAATAAAGTGCGTTTTTAAAGGCTTGGATGTATCGTTAATAAATCTAATCATATCTTCGGTCATGCCTTTGCCATTATCTTTTACAGTGATATCAATATTCTCTTTTTCTGAATGTGTAGCGTATATTTCAATAAGACCCCCTGAAGGTGTAAATTTTTGAGCGTTAGATATCAAATTAAATATAATCTGTTTCAACAGACGTCGATCTGAATTCAAAGCTATTGAAT
>CALDNY010000200.1 GCA_937914685.1 uncultured Kordiimonadaceae bacterium | reverse complement strand
AATAACAAATATTCTTGTCTATGGGAATCTTTTAGTTATGCTGAGGTCTCATATTGATAATTGAGAAATATAAAAGTGTCATTGTTCTATGGGCGGTATTGCTTTGATAAGGTTAATGCGCTCTAAAACCTCGACCCACGGAAAATAAGGGCCGGGGTCTCTTTTGCGTTCAACATATATTTCTGGGTTATCTGTGGCCGGGACTTTACGGCGGTCTAAATCTTCGTGGCCTTGGATGAATTTTATGGTTGGATATCGCAATTTAAACTCAGTCATAAGCTCAATCAGTCTATCGATTTGCTTTTGCGGATAAGGCTCTTTCATCACTTGATGGTCACTTTGATAAGGTTCGGGGTGGCGTCCGATATTTACCAATTCAATACTGAGGCTTTTTTTATTCCAGCCCGATGTATGATTAGCAATGCGATTATCAGGCACATATTGTTCTATATAGCCGTCGCGGTCGATATAATAATGGCCCGATGCACCGGTGCCACTTTCATATAAAATGCGTTCGCCATATTCCCTTGCAATTTTAAGGTCAGGAAGTTCGGTCGCATGAACCACTATTAAGTTAAGGTCCGAAGTGTCGCGTTTGGTTAATTTTTGCCAATAAGGCAGATTATGTTGCTTTATTCCCAGTGTGTTGGTGCTCGCGCACCCTGAACATAAAATAATTAACGGTAATATTAAAAAACTAATTTTCAAGACATTAACCCCAAAGCTTTGTTGTTGGAATACTGACCATGCCGCCTTCTTTATACTCCAGTCCATTTTCAATATCTTGTTGCAAAAATAGTGGCCCGTCTAAATCTATGAATTGGCAAAATTGACCAATGACGTATGAAGGGGCCATGGAAAGAGATGATCCTGTCATATTACCGATCATCAAACCTTTGTCGTCGCGCTGTGCTAATTCTACTATTTTCAAGGCGTCCGTAAGACCGCCGCATTTATCAAGCTTTATATTAATCACATCATAACGCTCTGCCGATTGTTGATATTCAGCACTGTCCAAACAGCTTTCATCTGCGCCTAAGGGGATTGGGGAGCGATAACCTTCTAATTCTTCATCACGTCCTCTGGCTAACGGTTGTTCGATCATGGCGAGCCCTAATTTTTGGGCGTGGGGGGTATATTCTTTTAATTCGTCAAAGCTCCAGCCCTGATTAACATCAATAATCAGTGTGGCGTCGGGGCGGGCGGCGCGGATTGCTTCTAATCTAATGATGGGATCATCATTACTGAGTTTGATTTTTAAATTAGGATATTGGCTGAAAAATTTAGCTCGTTCGGCCATGGCTTGTGGGCTTTCAATGCTGACCGTAGCCACGGTGGACAGTGGTTTTGGCTTAATATCTAACAATTGCCAGATTGATTTGCCTGATGTTTTAGCCTTCAAATCCCAAAAGGCACAATCAAGGGCATTTCGCGCCCCACCGCGCGGCAACAGGTCTTGAATATTTTCAAGGGTTAAATCTTGATCTAAGATCGCTTCTATCTGAGCGGTCATTGTTTCTGGTGTTTCGCCTTCATAATAAATGCCCGTGGCCTCACCGCGGCCAATATGGCCATCTTGTTCAACGCTAACCAGAATTGTGTCGGCTGTTGTAAAAGTATAACCGGTAATGACAAAGGGTTGTTTTAGGGCAAAGCTAAGGCTTTCAATTTTTATAGTCATGAATTTAAAATCTCTAATAATTAAAATATTGGCAACAGGTAATCATATCAGATAGTGTTTGTACAGAAAATATCAGACTTGAGTAAAAAGAGGCAATAATGACAGAGACTTTCGAGCGTAATTCTACAATTACCTGCCCTAAATGCAGCCATCAGCAATTAGAGGAAATGCCAACGAATGCCTGCCAATTTTTTTATGATTGTAAAGGGTGCGGCGCTTTATTAAAGCCCAAACAAGGTGATTGTTGTGTATTTTGCTCTTATGGGTCGGTGGCCTGTCCGCCCATACAGCTTGATAAAAAATGCTGTTAATTTTGAAAATATTATTTACTGTCGTATTTTAATAAGAATTTATTTGGAGAATTTATATGCCTTTGATCCCTGCGGATAATGATTTTGCCATGTGGGCGGTAATGTTACTGCTGGTGGCTTTAGTGCTGTGCTTAGAGAAAACCAGTTGGGGTCAAAAAATATCAGGCACCATCATGGTCATCACATTAGGTGCTTTATTATCGAACTTTGGAATCATTGCAAGGTCATCGGCGGTTTTTGATAGTATCGGCTCGTTAGGCGTTCCTATCGCTATTGTTCTTTTATTATGTAATGCCAATTTGAAAAAAATATTTAGCGAATCTGGCCCTACGTTACTGGCTTTTTGCTTTGGTGCGTTGGGGACGACGCTTGGGGTGATTGTAGGGGTATTTTTATTGCCGCTCGGTGAAAAAACGCCGGAACTGGCCGCCATTTTTAGTGCCACATTCATTGGCGGTTCGGTCAATTTTGTCGCCGTTTCAAATGCCATTGGCTTTGATGACAGCAATTTACTAACCGCAAGTATTGCCGCCGATAATGTGGTTGGGGTGCTATTCATGGTGTTGCTTATTGCCATCCCATCCATTCAAATTATCGCAAAAATTTATGGTTACGACAAAAATTCAAATCAATATTTGCGCACAGACGAGGGCGAAGAAAAAAGTGAAGAAGCTTTTTCCGTTGGTCGCGCCGTGTTTGCCCTTGGTTTTGGTTTTCTTGTTGTTGGTGTTAGTGGATATTTGGCCGAACTGATTGGCTATCCGTCTGTACGACTGTTGATTGTGACGACCATTACGGTAGCGGCGGCGACAATCGGTCATAAAACATTCTATAAATTAACAGAAGCCTTTCCCGTGGGCCTTGTCATTATGTATTTATTTTTAGGAATGATCGGGGCCGGTGTTGATATTGTTGCCATGTTAGAAAGTGGACTATTAATCGCGGTTTTTGCTATCATAATTTTAACCACTCATTTGCTGGTAATTTTACTATTGGGGCGCTTGTTTAAAATTGGTTTACCTGAAATGCTCGTTGGCTCAAACGCTTGCATTCTTGGGCCACCAACGGCTGCGGCGATGGCGGGATCAATGGGTTGGAAAACTTTAATTACTCCTGCCATTTTATGTGGAACGTTTGGCTACGCCATCGCCAATTTCATCGGTTTGGCATTATTTGGTTATTTGGGTTTATAAATTCACTCAAACACATCAAGATCATTGGCGGATATGACATCACCTTGATAGCCAGCGGCTTTTACTTCTTGGGCGAGATGATCATCGGCTTTATCCCAATATTGTTGGTGGTAAAGCACAAGCAAACGCGGCTTGGCGCGGTTGGCGATTTTAACCATTTGCTTTGGCGATGTGTGAAATGCAGCGTGATATTTTTGCCAGTCATCTGATCTTTTGCTTAAAGCGATTTGTGACATAATCTCATGAACAAGGATATCTGCCCCCATGGCCGCTTTAACGATATTTTCGCTGTAGGTGGTGTCACCAGAAATAACCACGGTTTTAGCGCTAGATTTTTCGGTGAATTTATATCCAAATGTATATTGCCATGTGCCGTGGTTATTGGCAATCGCCTCAACCGTGACATTTTCATCTTCAAATATTATGCCCTCTTTTGAAAATTCAAAACTATTGACCTTATAGCCATCAGCATTAGCAGGTTGAGTGCCGTGAAGACGCATGTCAATATCTTGTTTGTAAGCATCAATTAAACCATCAGCCAGATGTTTGGTGCCGGGTGGGCCATAAAGGTTGAGCGGTTCTGTACGTCTAAGCACCCAAGGCGTCAAGATCATATTGGCAAGTCCTGCTGTGTGATCAGAATGAAGATGGGTCAGAAAAACCCGTGTTAAATTTTTGGGTGCAAGTTCAGAGATGCCGCGACGAGAGGCTTCAACAGCGCGGCGCACGACACCAACACCGCTATCAATAATATAAGATTTACCGTGGGAAATAATGGCGACTGCGGGGCCCGAGCGCTCCGGATTGGACATGGGGTTTCCCGTGCCGAGCATGACGACTTTTAAATCACTGGTTATGTCATCGGCGCGCGCGGGTAGAATGGTAAATAAGCTCATAATGACGGTTAGAAAAAATTTATTCATGATCATTTTCCAAAAATAATTCGGCGTAAGGATGAAGCGCCGGCGCACCGCCAGAATGGAGAAAGACAATATCTTGAGGATTATCAAGCTTATTATTTTTAATCATATCAATCATTCCTGCCATGGCTTTGCCCGTATAAACGGGGTCTAAAAGAATGCCTTCTTTGCGAGCCACTAATTTTATGGCGGCATTGGCCTCTGCGGTGGGGTAGGCGTAGGCTTGACCGTAATATTGGTCTTTAATGATAAGGTCTTGTTCGCTAATTAAATTATCCTCAACTTCAATGACCGCTTTAATTTGACTTATGACATCACGTAAAGTTTGTTTTTTAATGTCTTCGGGTTGGCTGACGGATATGCCGACAACTTTGGTGGTTTTATTGCCAAAATAACGCAAGCCCATCAATAGCCCTGCGTGAGTACCGCAGCTTCCAGTACCAAGAAAAATATGGCTGGGGCTAATATTGTTATTTTCCCATTGGATCATTAGCTCACGGGCGGCAAGCATATAACCAAGGCTGCCGATACCATCAGAGGCGCCAAGCGGTACCATATAAGGATTTTTACCAGCCTTGATAAGGTCATTTCTAACCTCATTCATTTTAGCGATGGTCTGCTCATCATCATCGCTATCGACCAGATAAATATGAGCCCCCATAATCACATCCATCAGATAATTACCACTGCCGAGCAGCTGTTTTTTCATGGTTGGCACTGGATTATTTAAGATAACATGACTTTCGAGCCCTAATTTTGCTGCACCAGAGACGGTTTGACGCACATGGTTTGATTGAATACCGCCCATGGTAATGACGCAGTCCGCACCCTTGGCTACGGCGTCGGCAAAAACATATTCGAGCTTTCGGGTTTTATTACCGCCGTGGGCTAATTCCATCACATCATCACGCTTAATATAAATGTCAATATCGCCCAGTTCTTTTGATAAATTAGCCATAGCGTAAAAAGAAGTCGGCAGACTGGTTAATGGAAGGCGGGGAATATCTTCAAATTTCATAAATTTATCTCGTTTGGCTAATTAGTATGCATTTATTCTTATTATAGTTTTTCTTTAAAATAAACCATTAGTTTTATTGACTGATTGCTATCTTTAGGGGTATTTTTTATAAGATATAAAAGAAATTTTAGCGAAAGGTTGCAAATGGAGCGCGAATTTATGGAATATGACGTGGTCATAGTTGGTGGTGGCCCCGCAGGATTAAGCGCAGCCATACGTTTTAAGCAACTTTGCCAAAAAAATGACAAAGATTTTTCCGTTTGTGTTCTTGAAAAAGGATCGGAAATTGGCGCTCATATTCTTTCCGGCGCTGTGATTGACCCCATCGCTCTTGATCAACTTATTCCAGATTGGAAAGAAAAAGAGGCGCCGCTTAATGTGGCTGTCAGTGATAATCAACATTGGCTGCTCAGTGAAAAATCAAAAACATCACTGCCGCATATTTTAATGCCGCCGCTTTTAAGCAATGACGGAAATTATATTGTAAGCCTTGGCAACGTTAGCCGTTGGCTTGGTCAACAGGCCGAGGCTTTAGGTGTTGAAATATTCCCAGGCTTTGCCGCCGCCGAAGTGCTTTACCATGAAGATGGCTCGGTTAAGGGTGTTGCCACAGGGGATATGGGGGTGGCTGCGGATGGCTCACATAAAGATAGTTATACGCAAGGCATGGAACTTCACGCTAAATATACTTTCTTTGGTGAAGGGGCGCGGGGGTCACTATCAAAGCAAATCATTGAAAAATATAATCTTCGTGATGGCTGCGAGCCACAAACATACGGTCTTGGTATTAAAGAATTATGGGAAGTGAAACCCGAATTGCACAAACAAGGCTTAGTTATTCACAGCCAAGGCTGGCCCTTGCAAAATGATACAGTAGGCGGCGGTTTTTGCTATCATTTAGAAAATAATCAAGTGGCGATAGGCTTTGTTGTCGGATTAGATTATTCAAATCCTTATTTGTCACCCTTTGAAGAAATGCAGCGTTTTAAAACTCATCCCAATATTGCTCCCACCTTCACGGGGGCAAAGCGCATTTCATATGGGGCAAGGGTCATTAATGAAGGTGGCTTTCAATCTGTACCAAAACTGGCGTTCCCGGGTGGTGCGCTGATTGGCTGTAGCGCGGGTTTTGTAAATGTACCGCGTATAAAAGGCAGTCATAATGCCATGAAAAGCGGCATGTTGGCGGCGGAACAGGCCTTTGATGCGTTAAATAATAATGGTACCAACGAACTTGTTGGTTATGAGCTAGCGTATAGAAAAAGCTCGATCTATAAGGAGTTGAAGCGGGTCAGAAATGCCAAACCGGCCATTCATAAGTTTGGTGCGATTTGGGGCTCATTATATGCAGGCATTGATATGTGGATTAATAATATCGGTCTTGGGTTTTTAATTCCGTGGACATTTTCCCATGATGCGGATCACACCTGTTTAAAACTAGCGTCCCAGAGTGAAGAAATTAAATATCCAAAACCCGACGGTAAACTGACCTTTGATAAACTATCGTCGGTCTTTTTATCCAATACCAATCATAGCGAAGATCAACCGTGCCACCTTGTTTTAAAAGATGATAAAATACCCCTCGAGGTTAATTATAATAAATATGCAGGACCAGAAGTGCGCTTTTGCCCTGCGGGTGTTTATGAATTTATCATTGATGACAAAGGGAGCAATCCAAAATTACAAATTAACTCGCAAAATTGTGTTCACTGTAAAACCTGTGATATTAAAGATTTTTCTCAAAATATAAATTGGATTGTCCCCGAGGGCGGCGGTGGGCCAAATTACCCTAATATGTAATGATAGAATATATTGAGAGAGTTTTTAAAATAAGTTTACCCAAAAATTCAAAAGGTTCAGGGAATAATGATTAATATAAAAAATAATTTAAGTACCGTAATTTTAATGTTCATGACATTTCTGCTGATGATTTGTCTTGGGATTATGCTTAATATTAAGCCGGGATATACGCAAAATTTAGAGGCTGACACTCCAAAATTGCCGTTTGGTGAATATCTTTCTGGCCGACATGCCTTATATAATAATCAATATACCGAAGCGTCGGAATATTATCTGAAAGCTTTAAAATTAGATCCTGAAAATATAGAGCTTAATCAATCCACTATATCCGTTTTAATCTCCGATGGTCGTTTTAAGGATGCGCTTTTAATTGCAAAGCGTCTTAAAAAAGCCGATCAAGAAATTAATATTTCAAAATTGTTGCTTTATTTTGAAATGGCTAAAGATGGCCATTATGACGCCGTTGTTAAAGCCACGGATCAACTTGATGATACGGGTATTTTAAAAGTAACCAAGCCGATATTTCGCGCTTGGGCGCTAGCAGAACAAGGGAAAAGTAGCGAAGTAGAGGCCGTGATTGCGGCTTTTGGTGAAGGGACTAATTTTAATTTTTTCAATTATTATCACAGTGCATTGCTTTATGACTTTATGGGAAACTCTGTTAAGGCAGGAGAATATTACGCCAAAACATTAACCGAGCCGGGGCTGTTAAATTTACGGGTGGTTGAGGCTTATGGTAATTATTTAAGGCGGCAAAATAAAACGTTAGAAGCTATTGAAATTTATCAAGAATATTTAAAGAAGACCCCAGATAACGAAAGATTAAAAGCGGCTTTAATAGAGGCGAATGAGGGCCGTTTACCAAAAGCATTGGTGACAAATTTAAATGATGGTTTCGCAGAGATATTTTACGGCATTTCAACAATTTTAATGCAGGATAATATCAAACCTGTTGCCATTAATTTTTTACAATATGCTCTTTATTTTAAAGATGATTTTGTATTATGTCATTTTTTATTGGCGCAAATTTTAGAAAGCGATAAATATTATATCGGGGCCGCTCGGCAAATGGAAAAAATCAGTAAAGATAGCCCCCTCTATTTTCAGGCGAGATTACAAAGAGCATGGCTTTATAATGATCTTGATGATGATGAAGCCACCATAAATGCCTTGAGAAAACTTGAAGCTGAGTTTCCAAATAATAGAGAAATACTTAATTCCATAGCGGAATTTTACCGCATCCATGCCCGTTATAAAGAGGCGGCAACGGCCTATGATATGATCATTAATAATTTGGATCAGCATAATGAAGCCGATTGGCTGGTCTATTATACCCGAGGCATTGTTCTTGATCAGGAAAAACGCTGGCAAGAGGCGCAAGCGGACTTTCTTAAAGCATTAGAGCTTAAACCAGAACAACCGATGGTTCTTAATTACCTTGCCTATTCATGGGTTGATAAAGGGTTGAATTATTCAAAAGCTAAAAAAATGCTGGAACGCGCCGTAGAGCTTAAACCAAACGATGGTTATATTATTGATAGTTTAGGCTGGGCACTCTTTAAAATGGGCGATAATGAACAAGCGGTAGGCGTCTTAGAGCGTGCCGCGCTCCTTCAGACACAGGACTGGGCCATTAATGATCATTTAGGCGATGCATATTGGATCGTTGGTCGTAAAAATGAAGCGCGTTTTCAATGGCGTCACGCTTTATCTTTAAAGCCGGACGAGGATAAAATCTCGGGCATTAAAGAAAAAATAAAAAACGGTTATACTAATATAAATAACAAAAGTAATTAAATGCTGGCCCCAGCAAAAATAAATCTTGACCTTCTGATTACGGGACGGCGCGATGATGGCTATCATCTGCTTGATAGTATTGTGGTATTTGCTGATTATGGTGATCAATTAACAGCAGAAATCAGCGATCAACTCTCCCTTGAT
>CALDNY010000199.1 GCA_937914685.1 uncultured Kordiimonadaceae bacterium | reverse complement strand
GTGGGATCATAGCGTTTCACCTTAAGATAAATGGTCATTAAATTTATAAAATAGGCTGTAGCATGCGAGCGAGAAGGGGGCAAGTTTTAATGATGATTATAGATGATAACAAAATCTTTCCCCCTACAAATCAAAAGGAATATCGTTCCTCTTGGTAACGGTTCTCAATGAAAAGTTTGATTTTATTTGTGAAACACCGGGCAGGGTGGTCAATACTTCCATATGTAGTTTTTCATAGTCCGAGGCATCTGAGACCGCGACACGTAGCAAATAGTCAGCATCACCGCTCATCAGGTAGCATTCCATGATTTGGGGGCAGTCTTTGACGATGCGCTCAAATTCGGACAATAAGGCCTTGGTTTGCCGCTCGACCGTGATTTGGACAAAGACATTATCAGGAAGTCCAGCCGCACTTTGATCCATGATCGCCACGTATCCTTCGATGATGTCTTGATTTTCTAGGGATTTAACTCGGCGCAGGCAGGCGGATTGGGACAGTCCGACTTTATCGGATAGGTCGCTATTACTTATTCTGCCATCATTTTGTAGGGTATTAATTATGGCAAGATCAATCTTATCTAGTTTTAAATTTAGAAATTTATGTCTCATAATCACATTATTACGACAGAATCTTCGAAATTACAATGTTTTTTTGATAATAAACGCAAGGATATTTTCTTTGTCTTGGGCTATAGTTCCCCCATCAAATTTCACAAATTATGTATAGGAATAAAAGTTATGATTATCGGTTGCCCAAAAGAAATTAAAATTCATGAATATCGTGTTGGCCTAACGCCTGCGAGCGCCTCAGAATTAATCCGTAATGGTCATAGAGTGATCATTGAAACTATGGCTGGTTCAGGGATCGGTATTAGTGATGATGATTATAAAACGGTTGGCTGCGATATTATTGCTACTGCCGCTGAAGTATTCGCCCAAAGCGAAATGATCGTTAAGGTTAAAGAGCCACAATTAAATGAATGTGCGATGCTTACTGAAAATCATTTGCTATTCACTTATCTTCATTTGGCGGCGGATAAACCACAAACTGAAGCATTGATGGCCTCTGGCTGTACGGCGATTGCCTATGAAACTGTGACGGCTGATGATGGATCATTACCATTGCTTGCGCCCATGAGCGAAGTGGCAGGGCGTATGTCAATTCAGGCGGGCGCACATGCCCTTGAAAAAGCGGCCGGTGGTCGCGGTATTTTACTGGGCGGCGTGCCGGGTGTTGCTCCTGCTAAAGTGGTTATCATTGGCGGCGGTGTTTCAGGAATGAACGCGGCGGAAATGGCTGTAGGTCTTGGTGCTGATGTTACTGTATTTGACCGCAATATCAATCAAATGCGCGTTCTTGATGCGCGTTTTAGAGGAGCGGTTAAAACTGTTTATTCAACGGGCCATGATCTGGAAAAAGCTGTGCTCGAGGCGGATCTTGTGATTGGTGCGGTTCTTGTGGCCGGTGCGGCGGCTCCGAAACTTGTCTCTGCGGCCTTGGCAAAACGTATGAAGCCTGGTTCTGTACTTGTGGATATTGCCATTGACCAAGGGGGTTGCTTTGAAAATTCAAAAGCAACAACCCATTCCGACCCTACTTTCATTATTGATGGCGTGGTTTATTATTGTGTGGCTAATATGCCTGGTGCGGTTGCCCATACCTCAACATTTGCCCTAAATAACGCAACGTTGCCCTTTACGGTTGCTCTTGCTAATAAAGGGTGGAGGCAGGCTTGCGCTGATAATGTGCATCTCAAAAATGGGGTTAATATTCAAGAGGGCAATGTGACATTCGAAGCGGTTGCCCATGATCTTGATCTTCCTTATAAGGCGGTTATGCTTTAATTTTTTAAATTCAATTGTAAAGGGAAGGGCTAATTTTATTTGGCTCTTTCCTTTTTTTATAAAAGTCTTTAAAATTCATCATATCATAACAGGAAATTGCTAAATGATTGATAAGTTTAAAGAAACCTCCCTTCGTTATCATACTGACCCAACACCGGGAAAATTAACAATCATTCCCACTAAGCCGCTTGCCAACCAACGGGATCTGGCACGTGCCTATTCGCCGGGGGTTGCTTATGCTTGTGAAGCGATTGTCAATGATCCTGCCGAAGTTGCTAATATGACCATTCGCGCTAACCTTGTTGGTGTTATTACTAATGGTACAGCGGTTCTTGGCCTTGGTAATATCGGTCCGCTGGCCTCAAAGCCAGTGATGGAAGGAAAGGCGGTTCTTTTTAAAAAGTTTGCCGGCATTAATGTTTTTGATATTGAAATTGATCAAAATGATCCTGAAAAACTGATTGAAATTATCGCATCACTAGAGCCAACTTTTGGCGCGATAAATCTAGAAGACATTAAAGCACCTGAATGCTTTGTGGTTGAAGAAGCGTTGAAAAAGCGCATGAATATTCCTGTATTTCATGATGACCAACATGGCACGGCCATTGTTGCTGGCGCCGCTATTTCCAATGGCTTGCGTGTTGTAGGGAAAAAAATAAAAGATGTTAAGCTAGTGGCGACAGGGGGCGGGGCGGCCTCGTTGGCTTGTTTGGATTTACTGGTAAGTCTTGGGTTGCAGAAAAAAAATATCACACTGATTGATATCGAAGGCGTGGTTTATCAGGGTCGCAAAAAAGATATGAATATCTATAAAGACCGCTATGCCATTAAGACGACAATGCGCACTTTAAAAGACGCTATGGTGGATGCGGATGTGTTTCTTGGATTATCAGCACCGGGAATATTAAAGCCTGAAATGGTAAAAACCATGGCGAAGAAACCCTTTATTTTAGCCCTCGCCAACCCGACACCTGAAATTACACCAGAGGACTGTAGAAAAGTGCGCCCCGATGCGGTGATTGCTACGGGTCGTTCTGATTATCCTAATCAGGTTAATAATGTGCTTTGTTTTCCGTTTTTATTTCGCGGTGCGTTGGATGTGGGGGCGACCACCATTAATGATGAAATGAAAAAAGCTTGCGTGTGGGCGATAGCGGATCTTGCTTATCGCGAATCTTCCGATGAAGTGGCTAAGGCTTATCGCGGGGAAGATTTAAAATTTGGCCCTGATTACATCATTCCCAAGCCGTTTGACCCAAGGTTGATCTTGGAAATTGCCCCTGCGGTTGCCCAAGCGGCAATGGATAGCGGTGTTGCGACAAGGCCTATTGAAAATATGCAGGAATATCGCGAAAAAATCGGTAATTTCCTCTTTAAGTCAAATATGCTGATGCAGCCTATTATCGAAGATGCGAAAAAAGACCCGCAGCGGGTTATTTATGCCGAGGGGGAA
>CALDNY010000198.1 GCA_937914685.1 uncultured Kordiimonadaceae bacterium | reverse complement strand
GAGTTTTCAAAAATTGTTGCCGATAATATTTTTGCCGATGGTAGCGTCAGCCGCCGAGATACCAGTTTTACATATTTAAAACCACGCATTAATTTTCGCTATGATTTGACCGACAGGGATCAATTTCGAATACTGGTTGAAAAGAAAGTAAGCCAACTTAACTTTAATAATTTTGTCACAAGATTTGATCAGCAAGAACAAATTTTCAAATTCGGCAATACCAATATCCGTCCTGAACAAACATGGGATTATTCCGTTGCTTACGAGCATCGACTGCCTAATGATAGTGGATCAATAGAAGGCGAGATTTTCTATCGTAGCTATAAAGATCATATTTCGACTGTAGATTTTAGTGAGTATCAGGATTTTTCTAATAACCCGATTAGTGGCACAGAGTTTTTTGCTTTACCCCCTGATATGGCCCTACGTGATGCTATTAGTTTTTCTGCTAAATCAGGAAATATTGACAAGGCTACTGCTTACGGCGTTAAACTTAAAACAAATATCCGTCTTGGCTTTATCGGCGTTCCCACGGCGACATTTAGTTTTGGTTATGTCTTTGAAAAAAGACGCACCATCGACCAATTTACCAATTTAACGCGCGGTTTTGATCGTATGTCTGATCATAGCTTTAACTTTAATTTCCGCCACAATATTACAAAATATAAGTTCACATACGGCTTTGAAGGAGACTTTAGAAGCGATGCGGCAAGTTATTATATCAATTATTATTGGCCCGACAGTCCTGCTGCTAACCTCAAATTATTTGCAGAAAAAAGTATTTTTGGGGGCTTAAAACTTCGCTTTGAGGCAGAAGGTATAACCAAAAATCGAGGATCTTCAACCTATTATGTCTATAATGATCATATTAAACTTAACGATTTGAAGGAAAGACAAGAGAAAATTGGCAGAAGACCCGTTGAACTTAGAGTTTCTTTACAAGGAACCTTTTAAATCATTATGATATAACATTTGATTATTGTCATGAAGTGAATTATAAATTTTAAAAATTCAAATGATAATAAAAGCAAATGAGATATTTTTATGGGAACTAAGCGACTATTAGCTGTACTAATTTCACCGATTTTATATTTTTCCCCACTTACTATGTTAAACCAAGCATTCAGTGCTGAAGATGCCATAACAGGGGCCTCTATAGTTAGTTATCAACCTGATTATTTTGTTAAATTTTCCCCCGTAACCTTACTTGATATGTTGCAGCGCGTACCAGGGGTTCCCGAAATACTCAATAAAAACAGGCGTAAACGTAATCAGCGCGGCTTTGGCTCTGGCGGTGATCAAATTCTCATTGATGGTAAGCGTCTTAGCGGAAAATCAAACAATATTAATGATGTCTTAGCGCGGATCTCCGCCGACCAAATTGCC
>CALDNY010000197.1 GCA_937914685.1 uncultured Kordiimonadaceae bacterium | reverse complement strand
CCCCGTTGGATACTAAAATATTTGCAACAAGCGCAAACAATGTGCCTACCACAAAATTAAAATTTTTATTTTTATTCATTATGACACCCTGAGTTAAATTATATGTGAATGAAGATCACATTAATTTATATCCCATAAGGGGCACGCTGTTGCAAGATGTATTCACATTATGAGCCGTAAAATGTCTCTCCATTCGCGCTCATTTTTCTTAAATTTTCTGGCACGTCAAACATAGAACCATGTTTTTGGGCTAATGCGTCACATTCTTCAACGAATTTATCAACGCCGATGGTGTCGATCATACTTAACGGCCCACCCGTCCACGGCGCAAAACCCCAACCAAAAATGGCGCCGATATCTGCATCTTCTGGATCGGTAACCACATTTTCTTGATAGCATCGCGCCACTTCTAATGCTTGGCGATACATCAATCTTTTGGTGACATATTCTTGGTTTGGCTGCTCTGGTGCAAGCGGATAATGTGTTGCTAACCCGGGCCAGATGAATTTTTTACCACCTTCTGGATATTCATAAAATCCTTTATGGTTTTTCTTACCTTTGCGGCCAAGTTCTTTATATAATTTTTCGATAACCCCGTCGCAGGCCTCAGCTTTATAGGCATCCCCAAGGGCGGCTTTGGTCGCTTGACCGATATGATAACTAAGCTCAATACCCACTTCATCATTGACGGCAAAAGGTCCGACGGCCATGCCTGCATAAACGCCGCAATTTTCAATAAGCACAGGTGAAACCCCCTCTGCTAGCATATTGGAGGCTTCAACAGGATACGTCATAAAGCAGCGACTTGTATAAAAGCCACGACTATCATTAACAACAATAGGCGTTTTGCGAATTTGTCTCACATAATCAAGGGCTTTGGCTAGAGCTTCATCGCCCGTATTTTTACCTAAAATAATTTCAACAAGGGGCATTTTATCTACTGGTGAGAAGAAATGAATGCCGATAAATTTTTGTTGATCCTTTGATGCTTTGGCAAGAATACTAATGGGCAAAGTTGATGTGTTAGAGCCATAAATACAGCTATCGGGGACAACGGCTTGTGTTTTCTTCGTCACATCGGCTTTAACGTCTACATCTTCAAGCACTGCTTCAATAACCAAATCACAGCCCTCAAGATCAGCATAATCTGCTGTTGGTGTAATCAAACTGAGAATATGATCCGCTTTTTCTTGATTGATTTTTTTACGGCTCACTGCTTTATCTAGTAGGGTTTTTGAGTAATCTTTTCCTTTTTGAGCAAATTCGAGCTCGCGATCAAGCAAGACCACTTCAATACCAGCCATAGCCGACACATAAGCAATTCCGCCTCCCATCAAACCCGCACCGAGCATGCCCAGTTTTTTGGTTTTCATTTCTGGCTGGTCTTTAGGCCGACGAATAAGTTTATCGGCTTTATTTTTGTTAACAAAAAGCGTGCGGATCATATTCGGCGCCACTGTGCCCATAATTTGTTGGGCAAAATATGTGCTTTCTACTTTTAAGGCCAGATCGATAGGAAGCTGATGTCCTTCATAAACAGCCGATAAAATGGCAACGGCGGCGGGATAATTATTTTTTGTCTGTTTTTGCGTCATGGCGGGCGCACCCATGAAGGTTTGCACGATATTAGGGTCATACACTCCTTGACCACCAGGAATTTTAAAGCGTTTCTGATCCCAAGGTTGCTCGGCTTTGCCGCCCCCTAATATCCATGCTTTTGCTTTATTAATAATGTCACCTACTGGGGCAATTTCATGAATAACACCACTGGCAAGGGCTTGCTTTGGAGACATGTTTTTACCCTGCAACATATAAGGAAGCGCCGCTTGAATTCCCATCAGGCGGGGCAATCTTTGAGTACCGCCGGCACCGGGAATAAGGCCGACTTGAATCTCAGGAAGACCCATTTTAATTTTATCATTGTCCGCGACCACTCTGTAATGACAGCTCATGGCAAGCTCAAGTCCACCACCAAGGGTGAGGCCGGCTATGGCGACGGCAATTGGTTTTCCACATGTTTCAAGGGAGCGAAATAATTTGTTCAATGAAAAGGATGTTTTAAATATGTCTTCTGGTGATGCTTGATCATTCATGGCAAGATCACCTAAAAGCATATTAAGGTCAGCACCTGCTAGAAAAGCATTATCCTTTCCTGAGCAGATGACGGCCCCTTTAATATTATCATCGCTTGATATTTTCTCGATATGTGCTTTTAATTCACGAAGAAAATCTTCGTTAATGACATTCATTGATTGGCCTTCTACATCAATTGTAAGAAGGGCAATATTGTCATTGTCTAATTCGAACTTAATGGCTTTATTTGTCATGTCATGCGCTCCTTATATACGTTCAATGATGGTTGCAGTTGCCATGCCGCCTGCGACACAAAGGGTCACTAAGGCATATCTTTTATTGGTGCGCTCCAGTTCATCGAGGGCGATGCCGAGCAGCATATTTCCTGTGGCCCCTAGAGGATGGCCCATGGCAATGGCACCTCCATTGACATTAACTTGCTTCGTAGAGAGGTCCATTTCTTGACAAAAACGAAGAACAACAGAGGCAAAAGCTTCATTGATTTCCCAGACATCAATATCATCTTTGCTCAGGCCAGCGCGGGCAAGGGCGGCGCGGGCCGATTTTCCGGGGCCAGTCAGCATAATGCTTGGGTCGGTCCCTGTGTCGGCAAAAGAAACTAATCGGGCGCGTGGTTTTAAGGCATGTTTTTCCCCCGCCTCCTTTGTGCCGATTAACATGGCGGCGGCCCCGTCAACAATACCACTAGCATTACCCGCGTGGTGAACATGTATTACGTTTTCAATTTCAGGATATTTTTGTAATATCACGCTATCAAAGCCAATCTCTCCCATATCATTGAAGGAGCTTTTTAAGTTGCCCAAATCTTCTACGGTAGTGCCCGGGCGCATATGTTCATCGCGGTCCAGTAAAACCTGACCGATGCTGTCTTTGATGGGGATAATGGAATTATTAAAATGGCCTTTATCCCAAGCGCTTTTGGTGCGTTCCTGACTTAGAACAGCATATTGGTCACAATCAGTACGGCTAAAGCCATATTTAGTGGCGATCATATCGGCGCTGATCCCTTGCAATACGGAACTGATTTTATTGGTTACTTGAGGATCTATAAGCCAAGCCCCGCCATCAAAACCCATTTGTACCCGCGACATGCTTTCAACACCGCTACCGATCATCAAATCCGCTTGGCCCGCCATCACGCGCGCGGCGGCATAATTGGCAGCAACTAAACCTGATGCACAAAAACGGTTAACGTGCATTCCCGGAACTTCATCACCATAATCGGCCATAATTGCCGCAAAACGCCCTATATTACCGCCTTGTTCACCGACCGCAGTGACGCATCCTGTGATTACATCATCAATGGCCGTAACATCAAAATCATTACGATCTTTAATGGCCGTAAACATTTGTGCCAGTAAATTTATAGGGGTAACACTATGGAGACTTCCGTCTTTCTTACCGCGTCCGCGCGGGCTTCTTACATGATCAAAGATATAAGCATCAGTCATTTTTTATTCCTTAAAAAGAGTGGGCATCTAGGGCCATTACATCGTCTGCGCCCGCTTCTATTTTAATTCTAAGCGCCGTTGTTTCTGGTAAAATGTGTGTATAAAAGAAATTGGCAGTAATGATTTTACTATTCAAATATTCTTTATCACCTTCGTTGGCAGCGAGCATTTCTTGTGCTTTTAAGGCCATAGTAGCCCAGATATATCCCATAAAAACCAGGGCCATAAGGTTTAAATAATAATGAGCCGCAGCCCCAGCATGATCTGGATTACTCATGGCATTTTGCATTAACCACATGGTCGCGGCCTGCTGCCTTTGCAGGGATTTTTCCAATAAAGTCGTGTAGCGCTGCATTTCTTTATTTTCTTTATTATCGTCTATAAATTTTTGGATCATGGCAAAATAGTCTTTAATCACTTGACCATTTTTCATGGGAAGTTTGCGACCAACCAGATCCATCGCTTGAATACCGTTAGTGCCTTCATATATGGGGGCAATGCGCGCATCACGTAAAAATTGTTCCATACCCCATTCTGTAATATATCCGTGTCCGCCTAAGCATTGCATGGCTCGGCTTGCAGCATCGACCCCTTGGTCGGTAAAATATGACTTGAGGACGGGGGTTAGTAACGCCAACATATCACTGGCCCCTTCGCGGGTTTTTTCGTCCGCAGCCCCTTTTGAAATATCAACCTGTAATGCTCCCCAAATGGTCAAGGCGCGCGCCCCTTCGCTAAAAGCGCGGGTAGTCATTAACATGCGGCGCACATCAGGATGAACAATGATGGGGTCGGCCGCAGCATCAGGGTATTTTGCCCCCGTTAACGACCGTCCTTGAATTCTGTCTCTGGCATAATCGGCGGCATTTTGTTGGGCAACCTCTGCAATGGCGAGACCCTGAACAGCAACACCAAGGCGCGCTTCATTCATCATTGTAAACATGGCGCGCATGCCTTTATTTTCGATCCCTATTAAATATCCTTTTGCATTGTCATAATTTAGCAGGCATGTGGCATTTGAATGAATGCCCATTTTTTCTTCGAGCGAGCCACAGGTTACTCCATTTCTATCTCCGAGCGAGCCATCATCATTGATAGTGATTTTAGGAACAATAAAAAGACTGATGCCGTTCATTCCTTCAGGGGCTCCCGTAATTCGGGCCAAAACAAGATGAATGATATTTTCGGTCAAATCATGATCACCGGCAGAGATGAATATTTTTGTACCGCTTATATTATAAGACCCATCTGGGTTAGGGTCGGCCTTAGTGCGAAGCAGTCCAAGGTCGGTTCCACAATGAGGTTCCGTTAAATTCATAGTCCCTGACCATTCCCCTGATGTCATTTTGGGAAGGAAGGTATCTTTTTGTTCTTCCGTACCCCATGTATGAATGGTTTCAGCGGCACCGTCCGTAAGTCCGGGATACATAGCAAGCCCCCAATTGGACGATACCATCATTTCGCTAATGGCGATTCCTAAGGTTCTCGGAAGTCCTTGACCGCCGTATTTCACATCACTTGTGATGCCTTGCCATCCGCCCTCACGAAAATGATCATAGGCTTCCTTAAAGCCTTTCGGCGTACTGACCGTTCCATTTTGCAGCAAGCATCCTTCCTTGCCACCGCTTTGATTTATCGGTTGGAATATATTTTCCGTCAGTTTTGCCGCTTCTTCTAGTACGGCATCAATCAGATCAGGGGTGGCTTCTTTATAGGATTCTATATCGTTATATTGCTGTAGATTAAAAATATTATGCATGAGGAATTTATAGTCTTTTACCGGTGCATGATATGTGGGCATTGGGAATCCTTTTAAAGTTTAATCTAAATGACGAAATGCGCTTAATAGTGTAAATATATTATCAATAGTATGAGTTTATCAACAGCATTTTTTTTCATATTGTTATTCTACTTAAATCTATATCAAATTTAAAATTAATAATAGGGGGTAAACCTATTATTAATCAATCTGTGATACCTATAAAATCACAATAGAAAGTTAGTTAAATTTTGATTTTATTGTTCGCTTGCAGGATATGTTTTTTGGGTCTATATAGAGCCAATGAGGGATTCTTTTTAATGAAAGAAGCCATTAAATATGCCGTTAAGCCCTTAAACGTAATGTCAAATTTGGCATTTTTTTTAACACTTTAGTAACACAGTTTTATAAATGCAGATTTACTTGCCCATTGCTGAAATGTCTATGAACATCTTTGTTCTGTTTGCCATGGGCGGTGGTGTGGGGTTTTTATCGGGCATGTTTGGTGTTGGTGGCGGCTTTCTTATGACCCCATTGTTGATTTTTGCCGGCGTGCCCCCTGCCATTGCCGTGGCAACACAATCAAATCAAATTACAGCAGCCTCCGTTTCGGGTGCTATGGCTCATTGGCGCCGTGGTGGTGTTGATTTTAAAATGGGTTTTGTTCTCATCGCTGGCGGCCTTGTTGGCACTTATATTGGCGCAATGATTTTTACATATCTTAGGTCTATTGGCCAAGTTGATCTTATGATTTCCTTAATTTATGTTATTTTCTTGGGTAGTATCGGTGGTTTGATGTTTGTGGAAAGTATCGCTAGCATCATTCGAAGCCGTAAAGGCGAAGTGGTAAAAGTTGTCCGGCGTCAACGGTCTTGGATTGATAGACTTCCTTTTAAAATGCGCTTTCGAAAATCAAAAATGTATGTGAGCGTCATTATGCCGCTTTCCATTGGCGCCCTTGTTGGCATTCTTGCTGCGATCATAGGTGTTGGTGGCGGATTTGTTATGATTCCGGCGATGATTTACTTATTGCATATGCCGACAAAGGTTGTGATCGGCACGTCACTGTTTCAAATAACGTTTGTCACCGCGGCGGCAACGTATCTTCATTCAATCAACACTCAAACCGTTGATGTAGTGCTTGCGGTTATTTTATTAACCGCCGCCGTGATCGGTGCCCAAATTGGTGTCAGGGTAGGCGTTAAGCTTAAGGGTGAGCAATTAAGAATATTGCTTGCGGGTATGGTGCTTATTATCTGTACTAAGATGGCTTATGATCTTGTGGTTGAACCAACAGAGCTCTTTTCAGTTTCTGCCCTTGATGGGGAAGCAAATTGATCAACAAGGCCATAAAAACCATTAAATTTCTATCAGTGTTATTGAGTTCATCTCTTTTAATGATTTCTTTTGTTCGCGCCGAAACCATGATCACGGATTTAAGTCAGCATGAGATTGAAATAACGTCACAGTTTTCTGGGCAAGAACTTTTACTTTTCGGCGCCATAGAGCGCCACGTAGAAGGGAACTCTCTATCAGAAGAAATTACCGTGCAAGGGATTGATTATGATATTATCGTTGTGGTGCAGTCGCAACCTACAGAACTTGTCATTCGTAAAAAAGAAAATGTGGCAGGGATTTGGCTTAATAAAGCCAATCATACCATTCGCGATATTCCCGGCTATTATGTTATCGGTTCAACACGGCCATTGAATAAATTTTTAGCCCAAGAAAAACAAATTGAATATGGCTTGGGGTTAGATAATTTAAAGTTCACTAGCGATAGCAATGATGACATAACAGAATTTAAAGAAGCCCTGATTAGAAATATGATAGAAAAGGGACTTTATCTTGAAAGTGATGGTAATGTTACAGTCAAGAATGAAATATTATTTCGTGCTAGCATAGCATTCCCTGCCAATATGCCCATAGGGGATTATAAGGCAGATGTTTACTTGGTTAAAGACGGTGACATCATCATTAATCACCGTACAGACCTTCTTGTTGATAAGCAGGGGTTAGAGCGGTTTATTTATAATTTTGCCCACGAATATCCACCCTATTACGGTATTATTGCCGTCCTTGTTGCTATTTCGATAGGGTTATTTAGCGGATTCGTCGCTAAGAAAGTTTCTTAAAAGAAGTTTTCTAAAGATTTTTTTAATTTAATTAATGGGCAATTAAATCTGTCTTTTGGTCAATCAGCATCAGGATGTTGATTAATTTTCTCCATATTCTAGAAGACTGAACATCACCTAGATCAAAAAAGTTTTGATAAATTCGATCGGCAAAATGAAGCGCATCATTGCCATATTGATTATATAAATCAAGAGCGGCCATCTCAAGAAAAGGCTTAGGGTCTATTCCCAGATTTTCCATTTCAATAAAAATATTCTCTGCAATATTTATATTTTTTTCATGAGAGTTTTTATATTCTTTTATTTGATAAATATTTGATTTCATTATTTGGCTCCTGTTTGCCCTTAAAATAAAAGCAAAATCTATGCCAGTTATAACGCCTTGATATATATGCTGTTATTTTAGACACCATTAGATTAAGGCATTTCTTGCCTGCAAATATTTCTTATTTTTATCAAGGTTGCCTACTATTGTGCTTGCAATATTTAGAGTTCCCATTGAATATAAAGGTTCAATCTGAATGACTATAGGACTATAGACTTATAATGAATAATCGATTACTTGCTTTACGACAAAAATTAAGAGAGCAAAATTTAACTGGATATATTATCCCCCATTCAGATGAGCATCAGTCTGAATATACGCCAAGCTATGCCGAACGCTTGGCTTGGCTTACGGGCTTTAAGGGTTCAGCGGGTCTTGCAACCATTAGTCTTGATCGTGCGGCTATATTTGTTGATGGCCGTTATAGCTTACAAGTAAAAGACCAGGTAGATTTAAAAAAGTTCACACCCTTAAAATTGCATGATGATCTGCCACAAGATTGGTTTTTTGATAATCTTAAAGAAGGCGATATTGTTGGCTATGACCCGTGGCTTCATAGTAAAGTCTGGCTTAATAAAGCAAAAAATAAATTGGCGGCAAAAAATATAACACTTAAAGCACTAGATCATAATCTTATTGATGACATATGGTCAGATCAGCCCCCTGCTTCTAAGAACCCTGTCACTATTCAAAGACAAAGATATGCGGGCGAAAAATCATCTATTAAAAGAAACCGCATTGGCGCACAAATAGAGGCTATGGGCGCGGATGCCTTGATATTGACGTCTCTTGATAGTATTGCATGGATTTTTAATATTCGAGGCTCTGATGTTGATTGTACACCGTTGGTGCTTAGCTTTGCGATTTTATATAGCAATAGCAAAGCAAAACTATTCATTGATCCTGATAAGTTGAATGAAGATGTTTTAAATCATTTAAGCCAGAAGGTCTCTTGTTTTGCAAAAGATGATTTTGTTAATCATTTGGAAAAATTGGGAGATGACGGCTTGTCGGCGGTGGTTGATCCTAAAAAAACCCATAGTGCCGTCTTTGAAACCTTAGAGAAGGCCAAGGTAAAGATCATTGAAGCCGATGATCCGATCCAAATGGATAAGGCCTGTAAGAATGATGCAGAACTTGACGGGGCACGTGAGGCTCATAAACGCGACGCAGTGGCGGTGGCAAGATTTCTTTGTTGGATTGATAAGCATGGGTCGAGCGGTAAAATTAATGAAATTGACGCGGTAAATAAACTCTATGAGTTTCGCGAACAAGTGGCCCTTTTTCAGGGGAATAGCTTTGACACCATCAGTGGGGCGGGACCAAATGGCGCCATCGTTCATTATAAAGTGACAAAAGACACATGTCGTACACTTGGTAATGACATGGTTTATCTAGTGGATTCTGGAGGGCAATATCTGGACGGGACAACGGATATTACCCGCACAGTGATTATAGGAACGCCAAGCGAAGAACAGAAAGAACGATTTACCCGCGTTCTAAAGGGGCATATTGCCCTCGCACAAGCAAGGTTCCCATTGGGTCGCACGGGCGCGCATTTGGATACGCTGGCCCGTAAATCACTTTGGGATGTGGGCTTGGATTATGATCATGGAACAGGTCACGGTGTGGGTAGTTATTTAGGGGTCCATGAAGGCCCGCAAAGTATTTCGCCGCTAGGGTTTAATGTTCCCTTGAAACCGGGAATGATTATATCTAACGAGCCAGGTTATTATAAAACGGGCGAATATGGCATTCGCATAGAAAATCTGGTGATTGTTCGCTCTAGTCAATTCGAAGAAGAAGAAAGACCCATGTTAACATTGGAAACCATAACGTTGGCCCCCATTGATACGCGTCTTATTAATGCTCATATGATGTCAACAGCCGAAATCACCTGGCTTAATATTTATCATGCAACGGTTCGTGAACATATTGCCCCCCTGCTTAAAGGTGAGGAAAAGGACTGGCTGATAAATGCGACAATGGCCATTACCACATTATAAATGATGGATAAAGAAATAATATTCGAAGAAAATGGCGGCATTGGCTTTATCATATTAAACAGGCCCAAGCTTCTTAATGTTTTATCGACGCAGATGTGCTTTATGGTGGATCAGAAATTAAGCGACTGGCAAAGCGCATCACATATTCAAGCCGTGGTTATAAAAGGAGCAGGAGATAAGGCATTCTGCGCGGGCGGCGATGTTCGTGCTGTGGTCGAACAGGGGCCTGATAATAATATTTCTGCAAGACAATTTTTTGCTACTGAATATAAAATGAATGCGCGAATATTTCATTTTCCTAAACCTTTTATTGCCTTGCTTAACGGGATCACAATGGGTGGTGGTGTTGGGGTGTCTATTTACGGCTCGCAGCGAATTGTTTGTGAAAAAACGGTATTTGCCATGCCCGAGGCCGCCATTGGCTTTATTCCTGATGTGGGGGCGAGTTATTTTTTACCACGGCTTGTTGGGGCGCTTGGACTTTATCTTGGGTTGACCGGGGCGCACCTTATGGGGGCGGATATTTTATATGCGGGTCTTGGTACGGCTTATATGAATTCAAATAAGTTTGAAGCCCTTCAAAATGAATTGATCAATCAGGATATTTCTTCGGATCGTGATGTTGACAATATTATCGCTCGGTTTGCCGAAAACCCGGGCGAGGCCGCTCTCGATCAATTTCGAGATTTAATAGACGCGGCTTTTAGTGAAAAAACCATAGAAGATATTATTGACCATTTAGAAATCATTGATCATCAATGGGCCAAGCAGACATTGGCAGTTTTAAAGAAAAGCTCTCCCCTTAGTTTAAAATTAATTATGGAGCAATTGACGTGCGGCTCTAAACTTGAATTCAATGATTGCATGACCATGGAATACCGCATTGTTTGCGCTATAACATCCTACGCCAGTGATTTTTATGAAGGGGCGCGCGCCATTCTTATTGACAAAGACCATAATCCAAAATGGCTTCCCAAAACAGTGGAAGAGGTTAGCACTGAAATGGTGATGGCTCATTTTGAAATACCGACAACTGGTGATCTTATTTTTTAAAAATCAACCTCACTTTTAAAAGTCATTTTAGCCAATGTTACAGGATGACTTATGGTCAAAGCTGTTGCATGAAGACAAAGACGGTCGCTCATTTTTAAGGCGTCTTCATGGCCGTAAAAACGGTCCCCTAAAATAGGATGATTGATATTTTGCAAATGCACTCTTAATTGATGCGAACGCCCGGTTATCGGGGTAAGCTCTAGTGTGGTTTCTTGGTCATTGCGCGCCATAACCTTCCATTTTGTTTGCGATGGTTTGCCCACGTCAAAATCAACAATCTGCTTGGGCCGATTGGGCCAATCACAGATCAGCGGCAAATCGATTAAACCTTGATCCTCTTTTAATATACCGTAAACCCGCGCTCGATAAGTTTTTTCAACATTTCGTTCTTGAAATTGTATGCTCAAATGTCTGTGGGCGGCTTTATTTAAGGCCATAATGATAATGCCCGACGTGTCCATATCTAATCGGTGTACGTTCAAGGCGCTAGGATATTTTTCAATAGCGCGGCTTTGTAGGCTGTCATGATGTTTAACCTCACGCCCGGGAACGGATAATAATCCCGAAGGTTTATTAAGCACGAGTATATCATCATCATGATAAATGATGTTTAAAAAAGGGATTTTTGATGGATTATAATTTTCTATCATAATTGACCGTACATATATAGTCTTGTCCATAATGAACAGAAAAAAAATAATAAAAATAAGAAAGTATGATTATGAAAAAATCATTAGGGGTATGGCGTTCTTGGGCTTTGGTGGTTGGTACGATTATTGGTTCTGGCGTATTTACCTTGCCAGCCGTGCTCGCCCCTTACGGTAGCATTAGCTTTATTGGCTGGGGCATTACGGCACTTGGGGCTTTATCAATTTCATTTTCTCTTTGCCATTTGGCGGCAAGAAACCCTAGATTAGGAGGGCCTTACGCCTATGTTTATGAGGCTTATGGTAAATATTCAGCAATGATTGTCGCTTGGGGATATTGGACCTCACTTTGGGTCGGTGTGGCGGCTATTGCTGTGTCATTTTCTGGGTATTTAGCGGTATTTTTCCCGGTCATAGGTGAAAATTCAATATTGTCATCATTGGCATCAATCATGGCGGTTGCACTGTTTACGGCCATCAATGTTCGCGGCGTTGAACAGGCCAGCATTGTCCAGCTGATTACGGTCATTTTAAAAATGATCCCTCTTATTGTGATCGGTGCCGTAGGTTTAGTGATGGGAGATTTAAGCGATGTGCCGGCTCTAAATCCAAAAGGAGAACCTTTTTTGGTGATGATTGCCAGTATTTGCTTGCTTGTTATGTGGTCTTATATCGGCATTGAGGCGGCGACCATTCCATCGGAAGATACACATGAGCCTAAAAAAACAATTCCGCGCGCTTTAATATTGGGAACGTTAACGGCGACGGCAATTTATGTGATCGCCATGGCGGGGGTTATGGCATTGATTCCAGTTGTAGATTTACAAAATTCAACCTCACCATTTTCCGATGCGGCCATGATGATATTTGGCAGCACAGGGTCTATAATTGTGGGAATCGGTGCGCTCATCGCCATTGGCGGCGCTTTAAATTCTATGATATTGCTAACGGGCTCAATTCCTCTGGCTGGTGCGCGTGATCATCTATTTCCTGCTATTTTTAGCAAACAAAATAATAGTGGTACCCCCGTCCATGCCATCATGATATCAAGTATCCTTGCGATGCTAGTGATCATAATTAATTCCACAAAAGGATTACTGGCGGCGTTTGAATTTATGATTATAATTTCAACTTTCACCGTCCTTATTGCATATTTAGGCTCGGCCATGGCCAGTTTAAAATTACAAATTACGGATCAAAAACTAGGAATAAAAATAAATTATATGACATTTTTAGTATCAATTATAGCGACAGGATTTTCTATTATGGCTATCATTGGTGCTTGGATTTTATATCATTAGGAATGAATGAATATGTTTAAAAATGCGATAGTACGTCTTCCCTCTCAATCAATGATTAATGGCCTTTCTGATGCAGATTTAGGAAGCCCTGATTTTGATAAAGCCTGTCTTCAACATGCTGATTATATTGAAGCTTTAAAAGAATGCGGTCTTAATGTTACGGTGCTTGAATCTTGTGAAGATTTCCCCGATAGCTGTTTTGTCGAGGATGTGGCTTTGATGACTCCATCTTGTGCCATTTTAACCAATCCTGGCGCCTTAAGCCGGCGCGGTGAAGTGGCACACATTTCGGCTGCGGTTGAGCAATTTTATGACAATATAGAACAAATAACGTCACCCGCAACCATAGAGGCAGGGGACATTATGATGGTCGGCGATCATTATTATATTGGACTTTCTGCGCGTACCAACCAACAAGGTGCGGAGCAAATGATCGCTATTTTGGAAAAATATAATATGACAGGGTCCGTTGTTACACTCTCAGAAGTGTTGCATTTGAAAACGGGACTTGGGTATTTAGAAGATAATAATCTTGTGGCTTGCGGTGAATTTTTAACAAAGGCTGAATTTCAAAAATACAATATTATTGAAATTGATCAAAGTGAAAGCTATAGCGCCAATAGTGTATGGATTAATGGAACCGTGCTTGTGCCGCTAGGGTATCCAAAAGCTTGTGCTGCTATAAAATCTGCGGGATATAAAGTCAGAGAAGTCGATGTTTGTGAATTTCGCAAAATAGATGGTGGTTTAAGTTGCCTTTCCTTAAGGTTTTAATGGGGTTAAAAGCAGGATTTATTTATATATTACGTATAAGGAATAAGGCATAAAACTGGAATAAAAATGGTTACTAGACATTACATCAAGATGATCAGTCTTTTTGCGCTTTCCCCTCTGCTGATGACGGGCTGCGCACAAGATATTAATGTGGATAATCAACTTGATATGGTGGCGGTTCCCGCAGCGTGGCAAAGCCCTGATCTAAACACTATTAAATCTGATCTAAACTGGTTGAAACAAAACCAGTGGGCGCAATTACCGCAAATCGTTATAAAGGCTCTTGAAAATAATCCAGACTTAAGGATTTCGGCAAATCGCCTCAGATCCGCCCTGGCTCAACAACAAATCACGGATGGCAATCGAAGTGTCACGGGTGATATTCGTGTGACGGCTTCGCGCAATGGTGATTTTCAAAGCACTATAACAGATAGAAATAGTTTTTCTCTTCGTGGTGGTCTGGCGTGGGAAGCGGATGTTTGGGGTAGATTAGCCAACGATAGTCGCGCCTCTCAGCAATCGGTATATGCCGCCAAAAACGATCTTGATTATGCAAAAATGTCACTAACTATACGCACGGCACAACGTTGGTTTGATGTAACGGAATCAATATTGCAAAATAAGCTTCTCGAACAAAATCTTGAAAAAATACTTCAATCCCAAGATTTAGTGAGTAGCCGTTATCGGCGTGGGTTGGTTGGCGTTCTTGATGTTTTGCGGATTGAAACTGATGTGGCAACAGCACGCTCTAATATTGCGAGCCAGCAACAAACCATCAGCGAAAGAACCCGCAGCTTAGAAACCTTAATAGGGTCATATCCTTCGGGTTTGGTGCCACTTGATGCAAAATTACCTGAGCTTGATGATGTTACAAAAATGGGCTTGCCCACAACCATTTTAAACAACCGTCCAGATATTATGGCAGCAAAAAACCGTGTTTTGGAAGCAAATTATGATTTAAAAGTCGCTAAAAAAGCACTGTACCCATCATTAAGTATTTCCACAAATGCGTCGGCGAGTGCAGAGAATTTAAGAAATATTGTCGATATTGATAGCTTGGTCTGGAGCGTGGTTGGCAATATTATTCAACCGGTTCTTGACGGTGGCCGCCGCCGCCAACAGGTGGTTATAAATGAAGTTAGTTTGGACACAAGTCTCGCTAATTATCTTAAAATCATTCTCAATGCCTATCTTGAAGCGGAAAATGCATTAACCGCTGAGGTAACACTAGCACAGCAGCAACAACATTTATTAATTGCCGTTGATCGCGCCCTTGCCAGCGAAGAAAAAGCCATGGAAGAATATGCGAAAGGCTTAATAGATATTTTATCGCTGCTCGATGTTCAAAGGCGCAGTATTTCAGCGCAACAAAGTTTGCTTCGGGTCAAACACAGGCGTTTAATAAATCGTGCCACCTTACATCTGGCTCTGGGTGGTCAAAATATCGAAAGCTATATCAATCAGATGGCTCAAAATAATCAGGAAAATTCATAATGATGAAAAAGCGCTCACAATTTAAAATAATAGCCGCTGTTATTGCGCTGACGACCTTTTTATTTGCTGTAATGATTTATTTTAAACCAACGGCACCTGTGGAAAAACTTGAAGACCTTATTGAAAAAATCGAAGCTATGTCTGCTAAAAAACAAGACGTCTTTCCGATTGTCAGCACCCAGGCTGTTGTTGAAAGCCGCCATAATATTTATTTAAAATCTCAAGTGACAGGACAGGTTGTTTATACGTCACCAAATTTCTTGACGGGTGGTTTTTTTGATACAGGCGATGTTATTTTAAAAATCGACCCCAGTGATTATGAACTAGCACTTGTTCAGGCCGAAGTTAATGTGGCCAAAGCACAACAGGCTTTAAGCGTGGAAAAAGAACAGGCAGATTTGGCACGCTTAGACTGGGAAAAATATGGTCAAGGTAAGGCCAGTGATCTTGTTTTACGTATTCCACAATTAAAAGAGGCCGAAGCCGGATTAAAAGGGGCGCAGGCCAATTATGAAACCCAAAATATTAAATTAAAACGTACACAAATCACGGCTCCGTTTCCCCTTATGATTGGCGATAAAAAAGTGGATTTGGGGCAAGTTGTTTCAAATAATCAGGATTTAGCAGGTGTTTTTGGCACAGAAGAAGCAGAGATCCGTATGCCGCTTAGTCAGACACAAATTGATCTTCTGAATGTTAAAAGCGTGGGATTTTTGAGTGAAGATGAAGTTTTAGAGGTTAATGTGCGTGACTTAACCCGTGACAGGGATATTGTCTGGCAGGCTAAAATTTTCCGTATTGAAAGCTCAATTGATCGAAAAAGCAGGGTTTATTACGCAATCGGCACAATAATGGACCCCATGAACCTCAATAAAGATAAAGCGACCCCCCCATTATTACCAGGCGTTTTTGTTGATTTGCAGGTATTAGGCCCGAAAATTGAAAATGTTTATAAGGTTCCAATAAAAGCCATGCGGGATGACAATAATATATTTATTTTTGAAGATAATAAATTGATCACGAAACCTGTTAAAGTGCTAGACCGCGATGAGAAATTTTTTACCATTATATCAGGAATTGAGGAAGGCGATTATATCTGTGTTTCGCCTCCATTTTCATATGTGCCGGGAATGAAATCTCAATTGGCGAGCTTAGACGGTGTTCCCATGGGGGCAAGAGCAAGGTCGAACGGCGCGTCTAGTGCTAATCGTTCGGCGGCAATGAGTACAAAAACTCAACCGGGCCCAAAAGACGCCACAAAAGACGCCGCAGCAAACACAAAACCTCGACCTAATAGAGCCAATATGACGCCAGAACAACGTACGGCGGCCAAAGCAAATAGACAAGCCACCAGAGGAGGAACTATTCAATGAAATCATTAATTGCTTGGTTTGCGGGTAATCATGTCGCAACAAATTTGCTTATGATTTTGATCATTATTGGCGGCATTGTCAGTTTGCCTCTCTTACGCACAGAGGTTTTCCCCGTTGTCACGCCAAATGAGGTTATGGTCTCAGTCAGCTATCTTGGCGCTGGTCCCAATGAAGTTGAGCAGAATATTACTATACCGATCGAGGAGGCCTTAAAAGGGGTCGCTGATGTTAAGAAAATGTCATCACGATCAGGGCGCGGCTCGTCCCGGGTCACCCTTCAATTAAACCATAGTGCTAATATTCAAACCGTCGTGAATGAGGTTCAGTCGCGCATTGATGGTATTCGTTCATTTCCTCGTGATATTGAGCCACCAAAAGTACGCCAGGAAATTCAAAATGATGATATTATTGATATCATCATTTCCGGCAATACGGATCAGAAAACCTTGGCCGGGGTTGCGAGGCAAGTGCGTTCGGACTTGCTTGCCCTTCCCGAAGTAACGCTTATTGATGCTCAGGGAATGCCCCCAAACACCATCAGTATTGAAATCTCAGAAATTGACCTGCGTCGTTTTGGTTTATCTATGGCCAGTGTGGCAAATGCTATAAGCGATAGTTCCGTTGATATATCACTTGGTTCCATCAGAAACGGAATGGGATCTTTACAAATCAGAGCCGAGGGCAGAGCTTATTATTCTGATGAGTTTGCCGATATTACCATATTGCAACAATCTAACGGCACCCGAATTAAATTAGGCGATATTGCAACTATTAAAGACGGTATTAGCGAAAGGTTTTTTCTATTCAGGTCAAAAGGAAAGCCGTCGATCATATTGGAAACCCAGCTTAGCCCTGGTCAAGATGTTTTGAAACTTACCTCAGCCATTAAAGCCTATTTGAAGACGGCGGCACCAGATGTTCCACAAGGCATTACCGTCACCACATGGCGTGATGATAGTGTCGAATTTTTCCAACGCCTTGAAATGCTCATATCAAACAGTCTGACGGGTCTGGTTCTGGTATTCTTTTTGTTAATGTTGTTTTTAAGGCTTGATTTGGCACTATGGGTGACCTTTGGCATCGTCATTGCCTTCAGTGGCGCTTTCATGGTGATGAAGTTGTTTGACTTTTCTATTAATCAGATATCTTTATTTGGTTTTTTATTGGTATTGGGAATTGTTGTTGATGATGCCATTGTTATCGGCGAGGGGATACATGCGACCCAAAGAAGAGGATCAAAAGGATTAAAAGGCGCTATATTTGGTGCCCAAAGCTTAGCATTGCCGGTAATTCTTTCTGTCTTTACCACCATATTAGCGGTGGTGCCTCTTTTAATGTTTGAATCAGAAACAGGTCAACAGGCACGGGATATTGCCGTTGTGGTTTCAGGCGCGTTGATATTTTCACTTGTTGAATGTCTCCTTATATTACCGTGCCATTTATCGGCAGGCAAGCCGTTCGAGTTGAACTTTAATTGGTATAAAAAATTTAGTATCTTTCAAAATAAAATAGCCCAATGGTTAATCGATTTTGCTAGATATAAATATAAGCCATTTGTTGAAAAATGCCTTAGGGCAAAATATTTAACCGTGAGTATATTTTTCAGCATATTGCTTTTATTTTCAACCGCCTATGTGCTTGGTTTTGTAAGGTCATCTTTTAATCCTGAAATTCCCAGTAATATTATTAGATTTGCTGTCGAATTATCGGACACAGCCCCAGAAGGAACGGGCGAGGCCCTTCATGATAGAATGGTCGAGGCGATTGGCGGGCCGGGCGGTGTAGAAGAAGAATATGAAGCGAAAACAGGTATGGAAAGAAATATTCTTTTCCCCAATTATAGCAGCTTTGTTTTTGGTAATAATATCTTTATGTCCCTTGAAATGTCATCAGAAGCCATGTCCATAATAGATGCAGAAGAAGTGATGAACACTTGGCAACAAAAAGTAGGCGAAGTTCCTGAAGCGGTTGAAGTGACTTTAAAAAATTCGAGAAACACAGACCATCGTGGTGGTGATTTGAGCTTTTTTGTTGCTGCCAGTAATCAAAATGATCTTGAAGAAGCGGTGGAGAGAATAAAAGTTGAAATGCTTGATATTCAGGGTCTGACACAAATTTATGATAATCGCGACCGCACGCGTCAGGAATTACAGCTCTCTTTAAAACCAGAAGCGGAACATTATGGCTTAACTTTAGGGTCCCTTAGTCAACAAGTGCGATTTGGTTTTTACGGTAAAATTGTTCAACGCATACCGCGCG
>CALDNY010000196.1 GCA_937914685.1 uncultured Kordiimonadaceae bacterium | reverse complement strand
AGGATACACCTTAAATAAGCTGCAAACCTGTCCAAACAAACAGGACCACCTTATTTTTACCATTTTTAGGAAGGGGGATTTTTAGATACATACAATATCCCATTAAGGCGGCGGCGACTTCTGCGTTACTATATTTAATTGCGCCTAATTGATTGCTCTCAACATCAAAAACTTTTAAAGCAACAGATATGGGGTTTTCAGTTTGAATGTTAATTTCATTGATATTATCAACTTTAAAAATAACTTTTTTTCGCGCCGAGAATTGCATTAAAGCAATTTTTAGCTCATTTTCCGTAAAATATATATTTCTAAATTCTCTTGGCATTCAATTTCTCAACTTTTAATAACTCAATATGGGCAAAGTACATATTTACCACCATAAAGTAAATAGGTTAACAATATTACCTTAACTCCTTGGTACTCTGATCATTTCTACCATATCCTGTACTTCTTGAGGTGGCTCGTCAGTAAATTTACTGACCCCATAAGCGACAATGAAGTTAAGTGTCATACCCAATGTCCCTGCCCCTTCTGGCGATACGCCTAACCACCAATGTTCCGCATTATTATCCATAGGATTGATAAATTTAAAATAACTGATATAGGCCAAGGTAAATACCAGTCCCGTAATCATACCCGCTATCGCCCCTTCTTTATTCATTGCTTTATAAAATATCCCCATAAGAATTATTGGGAAAAATGTCGAGGCGGCAAGGCCGAAAGCAAAAGCAACCACTTGAGCAACAAACCCTGGTGGATTAATACCAAAATAGCCCGCAATCAGTACGGCTACGGCCACAGCCATACGTGCATACATTAATTCCTGTTTATCGGTAATGTTCGGCAATAGCATTTTTTTTAAATAAATCATGAGCCACTGATGTTGAAATAACCAAAAGCAACCCCGCCGCTGTGGAAAGTGCCGCCGCCAATCCTCCCGCTACCACAAGAGCGATTACCCAATTGGGTAATCCTGCAATTTCAGGGTTCGCTAACACCATAATATCCTGATCAATATAGAGCTCATTGGCCGAAGCGCCATTTTCATTGGCAAGAATTCTCTCCCCACTGGCCCCACGTCCGCTATCGAAAACAGGTTTGCCTACAAATGCATTGCCCGCAATATATTGAATTTTACCGTCGTTATTTTTATCGCGCCACGCTATTAAATCAATATCTTCCCAATTTTTAAACCACTCTGGTGTCGTGCTATATTCCGCATTACTGACCGTATTAAAAAGATTTAAACGGGCAAACGACGCAACCGCAGGGGCTGTCGTATATAAAATAGCGATTAAAACCAAAGCATAACCCGCAGAAAGGCGTGCATCACGCACTTTGGGTACCGTGAAAAAACGCACAATCACATGGGGCAGTCCCGCCGTTCCCACCATTAGGGCGGCGGTAATGCAAAACATATCAAATGTGGATTTTCGACCACTCGTATATTGACCAAAGCCAAGCTCCGTCGATAAACCATTTAATTTTTCAAGCAAATAAACTCCTGAGCCATCAGCAAGTTCACTACCAAAGCCGAATTGAGGAACCGGATTTCCAGTCATAAGGATTGAGATGAAAATCGCCGGCACCATAAAAGCAAAAATCAACACACAATATTGCGCCACTTGGGTATAGGTAATGCCCTTCATTCCTCCAAGTACCGCATAGAAAAAAACGATCGACATGCCGATCATCACTCCAGTTGTGATGTCAACTTCTAAAAATCGTGAAAAAACAATACCGACGCCACGCATTTGCCCCGCAACATAGGTAAAAGAAATAAATAACGCACAAATAATCGCCACCGTTCTAGCGCTATTGGAATAATAACGATCCCCGACAAAATCAGGTACAGTGAACTTACCAAATTTTCTTAAATAAGGGGCCAGTAACAATGCTAACAACACATAGCCCCCTGTCCAGCCCATCAAATACATAGAACCATCACGCCCCATAAAGGATATTAATCCTGCCATGGAAATAAAAGAGGCCGCAGACATCCAGTCAGCCGCCGTCGCCATACCGTTCGCTAATGGATGGACATGATGTCCCGCCACATAAAAATCATCGGTCGTCCCGGCCTTGGCCCAGATGGCTATACCAATATAAAGAGTGAAGGTCGCCCCGACAAAAATATAAGTTAAGGTTTGAATATCCATGTTAATTCTCCCCCTTCTTTAAGTCTTCAATGGGTGTATTTCCCTCGTCTTCATGGACGTTGTATTTTTTATCAAGTTTATTCATTTTATTGACATAAATGAATATCAGCGCCACAAACACATAAATTGAGCCTTGCTGAGACATCCAAAAGCCAAGGTGAAAACCAAAAAATTGAAACTGGTCAAGAAAATCCGCAAATATTATGCCCATTCCAAAAGAAACAACAAACCAAATGGCCAATAGCTTAAGCACTAGTCGCACATTTTCCTTCCAGTAATTATCAGCCTTTGTCATTTTTCACCTCGGTCAATGATTAAATCTTCTTGTTTATATAAAAACCCATCTTTCATGGTGGCTACCACGTTAAATATATCGGTAATTTTATTCAGCGGATCGCCGTCAATAACGACTAAATCCGCTAATTTTCCAACCTCCAATGTGCCTAGGTCTTTCTGCACACCGATTAACTTAGCCACATTGACCGTCCCTGCCCGAAGTGCATCGTATGGGGTAAGCCCCGCATCAACAAACATGACAATTTCAAAAAGCTCCGCAATGCCATAAGGAATGAACGGCGAATCCGTACCAGCGGTAATATTGGCGCCCATATCATGAAGGGTTTTAATGCTTTGGAGTACGGAAGGGTTATTTTCTGCTTCATCTCGCGCCCATGAATTTTCTAATTGCGTTTTCAAGCCATCGCGTTGCTTTTGATCGAGGAATATCTTACTTCTCATTTGATCCATATATTGTGGGTAGCGAGCATTATAAACATCAAAGCCGCTCATCAATGTTGCGGTAGGGGTAATCATCAATCCAGATTTACTGATAATTTCCATAACATCATTATAACTTTTTGAAAGGCTAGAATATTTTGGTGAATAACCACGCCGACTGGTCGCTCCCATATGCTCGACCGCGTCCATACCATTTTGAACCGCAGGGGAAATTTCATGAGACGTGATGGGAATGCCAAGATTATGGCCTTCTTTTACCAATATTTGTTGATATTCATCAGGCAATCTTACATATGATTTAAGCAGATCATAATCAAGTTCCCTCGCCCTTTGTAATTCGTGCCTTAACGCTTTTTCGTTGAGAGCATTATAAGACTGACCATAATAAATCCGCGCACCGCCCGTAAGCCATCCACCGTGAAACATTCTTGGCCCCATAGATTTACCACTATCCCATGTTTCTTTACGCATCAAAGATTTATAGGGGTTTGAGCCCGGATCACGTACACTTGTAACACCGTATGCCAACCAATTACGGCCAAGTCTTTCCCCCATCAGTTCCGATTGATGACTGTGGGCCGCCATAATGCCCGGGATAATGGTTTTATCGGAATAATCAATCAAAGTCCCTATCACTTTATCTTGACCGTGAGGTTTGATTTTTAGGATGCGATTTTCTGCGATAAAAATATCAACATTTTCTTTATATTGATTGGCAAGGCCGTCAAAAAACTTGCCCACATGAATGGTTTTATTAAAGGCCCGCGCTCGGCGCCAGCTCAAATCAATTTTATGGTTGATTTTCTTGCCTGAACCTATATCGCAACTTTTAAATGATTTACCAGACAGGTAATAAAGCACGGTTGAATTATTACCCCAACGCGGCATTTGCGCTGTATCCAAGCATTTATTATCAATGGATTTGGTGATTTCACCTGCATCATTGATCATCACTGCGCGAATTTCACCTTCGGAAATATAAGCCATTTTCTGACCATCCGGGGAGATTACAGGGCCACTGCCATCGCGGGTGCTAAGCCCTATATTATGGGGCAGATCTAAGAATTTTGACTTACCGCTTTGTATATTAATCTGCTTTATGCCGTGCATTCCTTCGCGAAAACGCGATGTAGCAGGCTTTACATAAGCCAGTAATAAATTTTTACCATCGGGCGACCATTGAGGGCGTCCTGGGGTAAATATCCGTTCTTCAATAACATTGGTAGAGCCAAAATCGACATCGAGTATTTTCAAATCAGCGCGTCCCCACGTATTTGATATACTGCGGGTCGAAAGAAAAGCTATTGAGCGTCCATCAGGAGACCAAGCCAGTCGGTATTCACGGTTTTTATCATTGGTCATTTGCTTATCAGTGCCACTTTTCATCTGACGTACCCAGATATCCATTTGACCGTTATGTTCTGCTACATAAGCAAGATAATCACCGTTTTTTGACCATGTTGGATCAAGGATATGGCCTATGTCATTAGAGATATTGATCGGTTTTTCATATCCTTGCTGCAACCACATATCGCCAAGGGCGCTAAAGACCATGGCGTTATCTTTTATGGATATATCCATACTGCCGATTCCCAAAACAGGGATGCTTTCTTTTAAATTAAAATTGCGCTTTTTTTGTTTATAATTTGGCGTTACGGAATTTATTGATGCTTTAAAGGCAATAGTGCTGGTTTTATGTTCTAAGGCGTCGATGAATTTTATTTGGCCATCTGCGCTAAAATAAGCACCGAGTGGTGTCCATATGGTTTTAAAGGGAAAAATATCCCCTTGGGCTAAGACAGTCTCGTTTGCTTGGGCTAGGCGGCTATCCACATCAGCGATATAGTTTAATTTTATCTGGTTATCATTATGGGAAATATAGGAAAACCCCAAATTATCTATATTCCACGATGGGCGGAAAAAACTGGTGTCCGTCCCTCTGAATAGCGACACTTCTTTGCCTTCTTGTTGCAAGATAATTTCAGAATATTGGCCTTTAATTTCACGGGTAAAAAGCAGTCTTTTACCATCAGGTGATCTTTGAGGGTGAGCATCATCATCTTTATGGGTGGTAATTTGACTTAAAGCCTTTGTTTTTAAATCTATTTGCCAAATATCATAATTTCCACTGCGATCAGAGGCAAAAACAATAGAATTTCCCTTGGCATTCCATGATGGTTCACGATCATCAAAATCGCCCGTGGTAATTTGCGTTAGCTTTTTATCGGCAACATTGATAATCCAAATATGAAAATAGCCACGGTAAAAGCCTTGAAAGGCAATTTGTTTGCCGTTTGGAGACCAGCTTGGCTCGCGCACTTCCGGCTGTTGACCGTAAGTCATTTTTGTCGCCTCACCACCTCCTACTGGCAATGTCCACATGATCCCTTGCAAATCCATAGCAAAGGTCGTGCCGTCAGGCGAAAGTGATAAAGCGAAATTAGTACCCTCTGTAAAGCTAATTTCTGTGGCGGTTGCTGTATTTAAACAAAAAATTGACGCCATCAGCGCCATAAACTGTACTTTCAAGATACTCCCCTATCCTTACATTTTTAATGTTCCCACCTTCACAGAAAATTCAATTGCTGTAAATAGTTTATATGATCCTTGAAATAATTTTATAGAAGTATAATCTTCAATTTTAGGCAAAAAAACAATTACAAAAAAAATTAAAGAACAATTGATGTATAGCGTGGAAACAGAGCGGCTTATTTTACGGCCTTTTATAACAGAAGACATAGCATTTTTGAATTTCATGCATAGTGATATTGATGTGACGCGCTATACCTGTGGTCACACCCGTAGCCACAATGAAAATCTCGGTTTTATTGCCGCAATGCAAAACCTTTATCAGCGCAAGCTTGGTCATCTTTTGGTGTTGCGAAAATCGGATCATTTGCCAATAGGTCGTTGCGGATTTTCAATCTTTCATGGGGTCAATCATCCAAACAAAGGTTGGCTCTATTGGGATAGTCCAGAAATGGTTGAAATAGAGGGTGAAATAGTCGAGCTTATCGAACTGGGTTATTCATTTGCAAAACCATATTGGGGTAACGGATATGCTACTGAAGCGGCAATGGCACTGCGCGATCACGCCTATAATCAACTTGGATATAGCCATTTTTCATCACTGATCATGAAGGGAAATGTCGGTTCTGTTAAAGTGGCTAATAATATAGGAGCTTGTGATAGTGTTGATTGTATGATCGAAGGCCAACCAAGTTTAAAATTAAGAAATGTCAAAAATGGATAATTTAAAAGATCTTCTAAAAATTATGGAAAAATTGCGCCATCCAAAAGAAGGTTGTGCTTGGGATTTAGAGCAGGATTTTAAATCAATCGCCCCCTACACCATCGAAGAAGCCTATGAAGTGGCAGAGGCTATTGAATTGAATGATATGGACGGCCTCAAAGATGAGCTTGGTGATTTATTATTTCAAGTTATTTTTCTAGCAAGAATAGCCCAAGAGCGCGGCACATTTGACTTTAACGATGTGGTTGATGCCATCAGTGATAAAATGATCCGCCGCCACCCTCATATTTTTGCTGATCAAACTTACCGCACGTCCGAGCAACAAACAAAAGCATGGGAAGATCAAAAGGAGCAAGAACGCGCACAAAAAGATCATAAAACCAGCATATTGGACGGTGTCACCGTTGGAATGCCAGCCTTTAACCGCGCCGTGAAATTGCAAAACCGCGCCGCTAGAGTGGGCTTTGATTGGCCAAAAACATCACAAGTGATTGACAAATTAAACGAAGAAATGGCCGAACTCTCCGCCGAGTTGGTCGCCAATCAACAAGATCAAGATAAAATAGAAGAAGAATTCGGCGACATGATGTTTGTCTATGCCAATCTAGCCCGTCATTTAAAAATCAATCCAGAAACAGCCTTAAAACGGGCCAATGATAAGTTCACTAATCGCTTTAAGAAAATAGAGCAATATATTGAAAATGAACAAAAATCCTTCGATCAATACTCTCTTGATCAGCTCGAAGAATTTTGGATAAAGGCAAAGGAAGAAGAAAAGAAATTATTACTGGAGCTACCTTCTCTATTTTCGTAAAACATTTCTTTTATCAATGCGATTACAAGTAATATTTTAGTTGAAGTTGAGATTAAATTGTGTTTATTTCCACAAACCTAATTCCTCTAACTCACGCTTTAATACATCTTGTTCATTTCGTGCCATAGCTAACCATTTATTGCTACCATTTGATTGTTCCAGAACTGATTGAGCAAGAGACACTGCATCTAAAGACATATCGAGTGAAGTCGTATCAATTCCTTGATTTGTTTCGCCTACACCCTCCTGCCAATCGGACAACATGACATAGCCAACCTTTAAATGTTCTTTCGTTTGAGGATCGTCCGTACTAAGTAAGGCTTTAATTATTGCATTTTTTATATCCAACTTAGAGTAAGGAAGTTCTTTTGTATCGGCTACAGTTCCCGGCACGGGTGTAGCTGTTTCCATTGTTTTTGCATATGTCTGAACTATCTGCAAAAAGTCAACTTTTGATGCCTGAGGACTAGACACAAGACTTTCTAATCTAGCTGAAATCAATGTTGCACTGATACTTTGAAAAGTAGTGTAGACACAAATCGCAGCTGGTATTAAAGCCCACAACCAACCAAGAAAGTACCAGACTACGCCTGAAAAAATCAAAGTAATCCAAGTGGCGTCGGCGTGTTTCTTTGCGGCATCAGAAAAATCTGACGAACGTTTTCCCATCGCGAATGCTTTTTGCGCTAATTTATCGTGCAGCGACATTTCTTTCCCTTTTGCAAAAACAAAGTCTAATAATACACTATATTCTTTAGTTTATTATTTATTTCATTGATCCCTCGATTAAATGATGCGCGGGTGGTTTCCTCGCGCCTGATATATCTTACAACTGGCCGCTCCGAAAACAGGAATGATCGTTCAGTCTGGGAGTATACTTAGGCGCATCATAACAGCCTTGTCGTCTCGCTCCACAGCTTAATACTTTTATGTGAAAAGATGCTTGTACAATACTCCCTTATTCAAGAAAAATAATCTCTATAGAATTCAACCACCCTAGATAAATTCTTTCAATTTTCCCATATTGGTCAGTCGGCCAATAGCCTCATTGCTAAGGAGTACGGTAATTTTTGTATTTTTCTCACTGTCTTGGCGCGATAAAATTTCGCCGTATTTATAAAATAATGCCAAATCCGCACCCTCGGCATGAGAAAAAGTCAGTTCAAACTCTTTCTTATCTTTTGCAAAAACCACGTCCAATTTTGCCAATAAATCATCACAACCCGCACCAGAGATAGCAGAAACCATAGCAACATTATCTTTGCGCTGCGCCATATTAACGAGAATTTCGCGCCCATCTTCATCAATTAAATCAATTTTATTCCACACTTCAAAAATCTTTTCATTGTCTTCTTCCTTAATCCCTAATGATTTTAAAACCTCAAGCACATCTTCTTTTTGTGCTTCTGTCTCTGGGTGGGAAATATCACGAATATGCAAAATAATATCCGCTTCGATCACTTCTTCGAGTGTGGCGCGAAAAGCGGCTATCAAATGGGTAGGAAGTTCAGAAATAAATCCCACAGTATCAGAAAAAATCGCTTTTTTCCCGTTGGGCATCTCCACAGTACGCATGGTAGGATCCAACGTGGCAAACAACAGGTCAGCAACCATAACATGGCCGTGGGTTAAATAATTAAATAATGTGGATTTACCAGCGTTTGTGTAACCAACAAGGGCGACAATGGGAAAAGGCACCCTACGGCGGCTATTGCGGTGTAAATCCCGCGTACGGGACACGGTGGAGAGCTGTTTTTTAATTTTGGCAATACGTTCATCAATTTGACGGCGATCAGATTCAATCTGGCTTTCCCCCGGCCCTCCTAAAAAGCCAAAACCGCCACGTTGGCGCTCTAAATGGGTCCATGACCTTACCAAACGGCTTTTTTGATAGGATAAATGGGCAAGCTCTACCTGCATCACTCCTTCTTTGGTTTGGGCGCGTTCGCCAAAAATCTCTAAGATTAAACCAGTGCGGTCGATCACCTTTACTTTGAGCTCCCGTTCCAGATTTCTTTGTTGACCGGGGCTAAGTTCACAATCCGCCACCACAAGCTCAATATCAGCCCCCTCAACCAAGGCTGCCATTTCTTCGAGCTTTCCTTTACCAAGATAGGTTGATGAACGAATTTTACTAAGGTTAATAATTTCAGCGTGGATAATATCCAATTCAAGCGCCGCACAAAGCGATACGGCTTCATCAAGCTTATTTTGTGCTGTTCTTTGTGCTGTTCTTAAGGAATGACTGCTGTTGTTGCGAACACGAACATCTGGATAAAACACAAGCGTACGCACACCAACATTATGATCACCATCTTGATCATGCTCACCCCAAACTGTATCAAAATTCTTCTTGCGAAACTCTAACGATTGTTTACCGGTATCTTTCGTCATTATAGAGTAAATCTACTCATCTTCACCAGTATCTACTTCTTCTGCTTCAAATAGATTTATTGTACCGCCCGGCATAATGGTCGATATGGCATGTTTATAGACAAGTTGAATATTAGCATCGCGGCGAAGTAAAATACAAAAATTATCAAACCATGTGACTATTCCTTGTAGCTTTACGCCATTTACAAGAAATACGGTGATCGGAGTTTTATTTTTACGAATGTGATTAAGAAAGGCATCTTGTAAATTATGTATTTTTTCAGACATTTTATTATTCCATTTTTTATTATTATTGAGCCTTAGTACAGTATTAACCTGATTACTACTTCATATCAATGCACAATGACTATAACACATCTAAGTTTTTTATAAAATATCAATTTTTGCGAAAAGACGGTGACAAGAAAATTATCAGGGCTATTATTTCAATTCGCCCCAGTAACATAGTGATCGAAGTTAGCCATTTACCCACATGGCTCATACTATTATATCCTACAAAATCTGGCGCAATCAACCCTGTCATCGCCCCCGCACTGAACAAATTGGCCACCGTAAGGCCAATCCCTGTATGCAATTCATATCCAAGAATGCCATAAATAATCGAGATGATGGCAATCGACGAAAGAAAAAGAAATAACAAAGTCCAGATGCTCATTAAAATAGAATTGGTCACATTCATATCATTCATACGCATAGGAACAAGGCCGTGAGGATAGGCCAGTCGGCTAATTTCACTATTGGCCTGACGGAAAAGAATTTTTAAGCGTAATATTTTAAAGCCACCCGCACTAGAGCCCATCGTCCCACCAATGAATAGCAATATAATACAAATAATCCCAACACCAAGAGGCATCCCACTCGCCCCATCCGGCAAATAGCCCGTTGTGCTTAGGGCTGAGGCAGCGGTGAATAAGGCGATCCCCATTTTTTTAAGAAGCGATGTATTGTCCCCTTCGGATAATCCCGTTAAGGTCAAAAATATAACCAAGGTCGCCACAAGAAAAATAAAGAGAAAAAAGCTTAATTCTTTGTCTTGACGATATTTTTTAAATTTTCCAGATGATAAAAATGACCAATGATACGTTAAATTAGTGGCAGCAATAATCATGAAAGGAATTAAAATAAACTCTGAAAGATTACCGTAGGAATTAACACCAAAATTAGCATGTGTAGAAAAACCGCCGCTTGATAATGTCGCCATGGCCGTACAAAGAGCATCAAACAAACCCATGCCACTAAAATTTAAAAGTATCATACAAATAAGTGTAAAAAAGATATAAACCTTAATCAGAGGTTTAAAGGCTGATTTACTTCTAGCAACAATACCTTCGCCCTCACCGTGGGGTAAGGCGCTTTTAAATAAATCCGCGCCCCCTATTGCGCTCAAAGGAATCATCGAAACCGCCAAAACGAAAATAAATATCCCTCCTTGCCATTGTAATAAAGCACGCCAAAAAAGAATAGTTTTAGGGGCCAAGGCGGGATTTGCCAGAATTGTCGCCCCTGACGTTGTAAGGGCTGATGTGGCCTCGAAATAAGCATCGGTAAATTTTGTAAGCACCCCAGATACCATAAAAGGAATAGAGGCAATGATGGGAAGAACCAACCACACAACCACTAAGAATGTAATAATATCAGAACGGCTCGGCTTTTCTGGGTCGTCAGTAAAGGCATAATAAAACCCCAGTCCGATAAAAATAGTCAACATGGCACAGATGAAAAATGGTAATATTAAATATTCTTCATTGAATGCCAGAGCGACTAAAATAGGTGTAAACTCACTGATCCCCAAGATAATCAGAAGATAGCCAATAAGATGTCCTACTTTAGTGATCATAAATTATTCAAACCCAGTTGTTTTTTAACTTAGAAATATTCAAGTCGAACAGAAAATAATTCTTCGACTTTTCGGATCTGATCAGAACAGGTAAATACAATAACCGTATCGCCCGCCTTAATGATGGTTCCCCCTTTTGGTACCAATACTTTACCATCTTGAATGACAGAACCAATGATAATCCCAGCGGGTAATTTAACGTCCCGAAGCGCTTTACCGACCAGCGGAGATGACTCAACAGCTATCGCCTCCATAACCTCGGCTTCACCGCCAGCGAGGCTTTGCAGTGAGCTGATCCGCCCCCGGCGCATATGTTGAAGAATACTAGAAACCGTTGTTTGTCTAGGATCGACAAAGGCCTCAATCCCCACTGAACTCGTAAGTTCGCCAAACGAATGGTCATTAAGGAGTGTAATGGCACTTTTACAGCCTAATTGCTTGGCAAGCAGAGCAGACAAAATATTCACTTTATCATCATTGGTTACAGAAATAATTGCTTCCGTTCCTTGAATATTAGCTTCCTTTAAAATTTCCATATCAAGTGCATCACCATGCAAAACAACGGCCTTTGATATTTTCTCGGCAATAGCAATAGCTCTTTTTTGGTCTCTTTCAATGATTTTTACTTGAAATTTATTATTTGTTTCAATCAATTGTTCGGCAATGAATAATCCCACATTCCCTCCACCAACAATAACAATTTTTCTAGCCTCTTCCTCTTCGTGACCAAATACCGTTAACGCCCGTGTTACATGTGATTTTGCAGCGGCAATATAGATATTATCACCAACAAGCAGTTGGTCATTACCCCCCGGCACAATAAGTTTACCGTTGCGCAATATACCGCAAACGACAATATTAAGATCCGGAAATAGCTCTGTTAATTGGCGCAGCGGCGTATCAACAACCGGGCAATTCTCATCTAATTTTACACCAACCACCCTTACTCTGTCATTGGCAAAGCGGATCATATCACTCGCTCCGGGGACTTCAAGGCGGTTAATAGCGGCCTTTGCCACTTCAATTTCCGGCGAGATAATGACATCAATAGGCATATGATCACGGCTGAATAAATCACGCCATTCTGGGTTTAGATAATTCTGTGCCCTAATTCTGGCAATTTTCGTCGGTACATTGAATAATGAATGGGCCACCTGACAGGCAACAATATTCACTTCATCAAAAAGAGTAACAGCGATAATCATATCCGCATCTTCAGCTCCGGCCCGTTCAAGTAAATCAGGATGGGAGGCATAACCAACTAAGGCGTGGACATCCAATGAGTTTCTAACCTTATTGATCAATTCTTCTGACCGGTCAATGACGGTGACATCATTTTGCTCACTAGCAAGATGGCGAGCAATATTAAACCCGACTTGTCCCGCACCACATACAATAACTTTCATTCTTTTATCCTTATATGGCTAAAAAGCGTTTTTTATTTTTTATCAAGGCTATTTACCCCTAATCCTTTTAACTTTCTATGCAATGCGGAGCGTTCCATACCGACAAATTCTGCTGTCTTGGAAATATTACCAGCAAAACGCAGTATTTGTACATTAAGATATTCCCTCTCGAAACTCTCCCTCGCCTCTCTAAGCGGTAATGTCATTATTTCCGTATTTGAACTTGGCCTAATAATGTCACTATTGCCTAGGATATCAATAGGTAACATATCAGCGGTGATAACGTCCTCATCTGACGAAAGTATAAGCATGCGCTCTACCGTATTTTTTAACTGCCTGACATTGCCCGGCCAATCATGGGCTTGTAGCGCTGTCATCGCATCTTCACTAATTTTACGGGACGTACGACCCGTCATACCCGTAAAATTAGCCATCATTTGTTTAATAAGCAGTGGAATATCATCGCGGCGCTGGGTTAAAGAAGGCACTTGCACCGGAACCACATTCAATCTGTGATATAAATCTTCTCTAAATCTTTGTGCCTCTATTTTTTTACGCAAATCACGACTTGTGGCACTGACAACCCGCACATTAACCTGAACCCGTTTATTGCCCCCGACCCGTTCAAATGTTTGATCAGTTAGAATGCGTAATATTTTAGCTTGTGTTGTTTGCGGCATATCAGCCACTTCATCAAAAAATAATGTGCCGCCGTGGGCTTTTTCAAAAACACCTATTTTGACCACAACGCCGCTCTCTTCAACGCCAAATAATTCACGTTCCATATTTTCTGGCGACATGCTCGCGGCATTAACAACAATAAAAGCTCCATTTGCTCTTTTTGAATGTTTATGAATGAGCCGTGCTACCAATTCCTTGCCAGTTCCAGACGCTCCTGTAATAAGAACGCGGCTACCGCTTGGGGCAACTTTACTTATGGTATTACGCACAAGCCCTATGGCCGAAGATTTTCCCGTGAGCTTATCCTCATAACCAACTTTTTCTTTAAGCTCACTATTTTCTCGCCTTAATCTGTCAACTTCTGTGGCTCGTTCCACCAAAATAAGCAATTTTTCAGTTTCAAATGGCTTACTGATAAAATCATAAGCCCCGCGCTTAATAGCTGTAACTGCAGCTTCAATATTACCATGACCACTGATGATAATAACAGGCAGGTCTTTATGCTGTTTTTTAACTTCTTCTAATATTTCCAAGCCATCAAGTTTACTGCCTTGCAACCAAATATCGAGAATCAATAACGAAGGCCTTCTTGCATCGATTTCACTTAAAGCACTATCACTATCCCCTGCAACGCGAGTATCATAACCTTCGTCGTTTAATATCCCAGAAATTAAATCCCTGATGTCTTCTTCATCATCAACAATTAATATATCAAGCGCCATGAACGATCCTTATTTTATTATTTTCTTCTTCTGTTATTTTATTATCGTCCATCATCACTTGCTTAAACACCAAGGTTGCAGACGCACCAGCACCCTTATTATTTTCCAATATAATATCGCCGCCATGATCTTTCATAATTTTTTTGACAATAGCCAGGCCAAGCCCTGTTCCTTTAGCCCGTGTCGTCATATAAGGCTCTGTCAGCCGATCAATCATGCCTTCTGGCATACCTTTACCATTATCAACAACCTTAATGGAGGTCGTTTGATCATCATGAAGCAATGTTATGTTTATTTTTGCATTCTCTTGGTCAACCAAGGCCTCAGAAGCATTTTTGATAATATTGGTAAGAGCCTGACCAATTTGACGGGCGTCGCAATCAATCCTTACTTCATCGGTTGGAAAATCAGTGCTGATTTCAATTTCATTACTGTCTAAATCCATCAAAAAAGTAGCGCGTTTGGCAATATCCACCAGATTTTCACTTTGAATGATCGGGCTTGGCATTCTGGCAAAGGAAGAAAACTCGTCAACCATTTGGCGCAAGTCACCGACTTGGCGGATTATCGTGTCGGTACATTGAATGAATATTTCAGGATCACTGACAATTTCACTTAAATATTTGCGTTTAAGGCGTTCGGCTGAAAGTTGAATTGGGGTTAAAGGATTTTTAATTTCATGGGCAATACGTCGCGCTACATCGGCCCATGCCGCAGTTCTTTGGGCGGCAACTTGTTCGGTGATATCATCAAAGCTAATCACAAAACCTCCATCACGATTTTCCTTTTTTTCCGCAGTGATACGCGCCACTAAATTTAATGAATTATCGGCGCGATTAAGAACAATTTGATCTTCTATCTTTTCATCCTTAGCCTTTAATATTTTATTGAATAGATCGGATATCTCGGGCATAACATCGTTAATACTGCACCCTTTTAAGTCCTGTTCACTGACGTCCAGCATCAGTGATGCCGACTTGTTGGACAGGGTAATAATGCCTTTTGAATCAAGTCCCATAATCCCCGGAGAAACCCCAGAAAGCACCGTTTCCGTAAAACGTCTTCTTTCATCAAGTTTAACAGTTGCCGCTAAAATATCTTGTTGTTGTTTTTGAAGTTGCCATGTCATGGTATTAAAAGCCTTAGTAAGACCGCCAAGATCATCATATCCTTCTTTAATAGGCGCCCGCGCCGAAAAATCACCTTTGCCGACCCTGTCGGTCGCCGCCACCAAAATCTTTATGGGCTTCATCAGTTTATTAGCAAGGCTAAATCCCATCCATGCCGCCATAAACAACACCATCAATGCCACCACTAAAAATGACAGATTAAACAATAATCGGTATTCTGAAAGTTCCGACTGTGATTTTTCAAAATCATTTTTCGCTTCCACCGTTTTGCGCACTAAATTTAGTGCCTGAGCATCAATAAGGCGGCTAATATATAAATATTGATCAATAAAACCATCAAGTTTCAGTAAAACTCTGATTTGATTATCGTTGGCATTGGCTGAGAAAAACTGAACGCCACCATCGACAGCGGCATCAAGAGTTTGTTTATTAAGCCGACCGTCAAATAAACTAAATGTAGAGCTAGCCCGCGCTGTAATAACGCCGTTTCTGGTTAAAACAATAGCATCAGAAAGACCCAATGCCCGCGCCTGTATATCAAGGGCCTGATCCAATAATTCAGGTTGACGCGCTAAAACAGAAGCCTGCCTATTCAGTTCATTAGCCATTCCAAGAACATCGGCCTTAATAATCTTCACATGTTCTTCAATATAAGTGGTAGCGACACTTTGCGAACTATCAAGCACGGTCTTTACTTTGTCACTAAACCATACTTGCAAGCCGAATTCAAAAAACATAACCGAAAAAATCGCCACAATAATAGTCGGCGTAATGGCAACAACGCTGAATAATGTGACAATCCGTCTATGCAGTCTTGTAGCGGCGGCCCCTGTTTGACTTTTAGCCCGAAGCTGAATGACCTGACGCACAACCAACGTCACCAGAAGAAGTAGCAAAATAGTGATGAAAAGAACGAAAATATATAAATTATCAGGTGTCGGGGAAAGCGGCGCCACATTAGAAAAGAGCGCGTAAGCGGCCCCTGCCGATATTAATAATCCAAGAAGCAGCACGTAAACGGCTTTATTTTCCAGATCCACCCTTTTCGCCCAAAGCGTTAATCTAGTCAAAGACCGAGATTTTTTTTTAACAACTTGCTCGTTCATAATGTGGATCAAATCACCGTTCTGTTGCAATAATACAACATATTAACCTGTTATTGCCCCCTATTCCATAAAAAAAAATTTCGTTTTAAAAACGATCTTTTATAATGGAAATATCTAATTCTTTAATCTTTTTTCTCAATGTATTTCTATTAAGACCAAGTAATTCGGCAGCTTTAATTTGATTGCCCCGGGTCGCCTCTAAGCTAAGTTCAATCAGGGGTCTTTCCAGCTCACTTAATATACGAGAATAAAGGCCGTTGGGCGGCAGATCTTGGCCGTGGTGGGCGTTAAAATATTTTGTTAAATGTCGGCGAATGGAAAGCTCAAGGGTTTCATCAAGATACTTATTATTATTGGCATTAGAATTTTGAGAAAAATCATCAGTGATTGAGCTTGATAAATCATTGCAAACACTGTCAAAACTAATCTCTTCTTCAGAAGACAGCGCCGCTAATCGTTGAATAAAATTTTCAAGCTCGCGAATATTACCCGGCCAGTCAAACTCATTCAAATAATCAAGTGCTTTTTGATTCATTAATTTTGGCGCTTGATTATTCTCGACGGAGTAAACATTAAAGAAATGGCGTACCAGATCAGGAATATCACCGCGCCTTTCACGAAGCGGCGGCAGACTAATGGGAACCACATTAAGACGGTAATATAAATCTTCACGAAATAAACCTTGGCTAATCAGACGTTTTAAAGATCTATGAGTGGCAGCAATGATCCGCACATCAACTTTAATCAGGTTAGTGCCCCCAACAGAGGTATATTCACCCTCCTGCAAAACCCTAAGCAATCTGGTTTGCGCGTCCATAGGCATATCGCCAATTTCATCTAAAAATAATGTACCGCCTTTGGCTTGTTCAAATCGGCCAATATTTTTGCTCACAGCCCCTGTGAATGATCCTTTTTCATGACCAAACAGCTCACTTTCTATAAGTTCTTTGGGAATTGCCGCCATGTTAATGGCAATAAACGGTGCATTTCGCCGTTTGCCAAAATCATGAAGGGCACGGGCGACAAGCTCTTTACCAGTGCCAGTTTCGCCATTAATCATGACCGTAAGATCCGTATTCATCAATCGAGCCATTATCCGGTAAACATCTTGCATGGCAGGACTGCGTCCGATCAGTGGCATTTCTTCTTCTATTTCTTTACTCAAAGTTGCTTTTTTCGACTTTGGGCTTAGTCCTTTTTTGATAACAAGTTTTAATTCATCAAGATCAAAGGGTTTTGGTAAATATTCATAAGCGCCGCGCTCTGCCGCTTTTACGGCGGTCATTAAGGTATTTTGCGCACTCATGATAATGACCGGAAGTTCTGGTCTGATTTTCTTAATACGAACCATCATATCGAGGCCGTTTTCATCAGGCATCATCACATCGGAAATAACAATATCCCCTTCACCCGCCGCCACCCAACGCCATAAGGTTGCCGCATTGCTTGCAAGGCGAACATCGTAGCCTTCTTTGGTTAATGCGCGCGAAAGCACAGTTCTTATGGCCTTATCGTCATCTGCTACCAGTACGGTCTTATCCGCCATTATAAATCCTTATTGCCTAATATTATTTTGCTAAAAATCTCATTAATTTACAGCTGGTAATAAAATTCTAAATATTGTTTTATTGTCTTTTGTTTCACATTCAATAATACCGCCATGATCGCCAATTATTTTAGCAACCAATGCCAACCCAAGCCCGGTGCCACCAACTTTTGTGGTCACAAACGGATCAAATATATAGCTCTTTACCTCTTGTGATATTCCCCCACCATTATCCATAATGCATATCTCTAAGGGTAAATGCAGTAATTCGTCAGAACCTGGAGCAGCAATACGCACCCCATGACGATAAGCAGTGGTGATGGTGATGATAGCCCCGTCTTTTGGTACCGCTTCACAGGCATTTTTTAATAAATTAAGAAAAACCTGAATAAGCCTTCCTCGGTCGCCGAGGGTATCGGGCAAAGATGGATCATAAAGTTCAATAAATCTGACATGTTTGCCAAAACCGTTTTGGGCTAATTTCTTCACATGTTCTAAAATACTATGAATATTAATTTCAACCCGTTCAAATTGACGATGATCACTAAAGATTTCCATGCGGTCAACAAGGGTGCAAATTCTATCCACTTCTTCACAGATTAAGCTGGTTAATTGTTTGTCTTCTTCTGATACTTCTTGGGATAAAATTTGGGCAGAGCCTTTTATTCCAGAAAGAGGATTTTTTATTTCATGGGCAAGCATCGCCGCCATCGCCGATACAGATCGGGCCGCTGAGCGGTGTGTCTGCTGTTGATTGATTTTCTGCGTGATCGTTCTTTGTTGTAATTGAATAAGGATACCGCCCAATTCATCCATCAATAATGACACATGAATATCAATTTTAATATCGCCCATATTGGGATTGCCAATATTAATATCATACTCTGAAATGGCGGATTTTTTAGAGCGCACTTGTTTGATAAGTGCCATT